>JAKUQR010000029.1 GCA_022450155.1 Gammaproteobacteria bacterium
AACAGTCCACGGGCTGGATTGGATTTGGAAACATTTACGATGACGTCATCTGCAGCAAGCCACAGGCGGCGGCTGTGGAAGGCGAATCCAAGCGCGCAGATCAGCGCGACTACGGCGTAAACCATGCCGGATATCCCGATCGCAACGGGAATAAGTGTCGCCGGCAGAAGCAGTGCAGTGTAGTACATCATCCGCCTTTTTGTGGCCTGTACCCCAGCTGCGACCGGCAGCATAGGCACGCCGGCTGCTTCGTAATCTCTGCGCCGATAGAGCGCCAGCGCCCAAGAATGGGGTGGTGTCCACAGAAAGATGATCAGAAACAGTGAAAGCGCCCCGGAGTCGATACCGCCCGTAACGGATGCCCAGCCGACCACCGGCGGCAGTGCACCGGAAACCCCGCCAATGACGACGTTCTGGGGTGTCAGGCGTTTCAGCCAGACGGTGTAAACAAAAACATAGTAAAGAATCGTGACCAGCAAAAGCGCAGCAGATACCAGGTTCACGTAGTAGGCCATGGATGAAACGGCTGCCAGGGCCATGATGATACCGAAGGCCAGAGCTGGACCCGGACGCATGCGTCCAGCAGGTAACGGACGGTTCATTGTCCGGCTCATCTGTAGATCGATATCACGGTCGTACCACATATTGATCGCGCCAGCAGCACCGGCGCCGAGGGCGATAAATACGATCGCGGCCGTTGCCGTCCACGGGTCGATGCTGCCGGGTGCCAGCAACAATCCAACCAGTGCCGTAAACACCACCAGTGACATCACACGCGGTTTCATCAGGACCGCATAATCGGCCAGGTTAAAGCGGGGTTCCATGTGTTCGGCGGCCTTCAGCTCTGCCGAAAATCGGGTGCTTGGGGGGTTCTTAGACTGCATCGGTGCAGCGACCTGACGGTCTGAGGCCGGCGGTTACCATAGGATGAAGGGTGTCAGATGGAGTAGTAGCGTGTTCAGCACAGGATTCTAACGTTTTCGGCCGACTATCTGAACCTGGATAGCCAAAACAATACTGATCGGTCCCGTCATGCTTGGCATGAGGGCAGGCCAGAGGTTTTAGGGGAGAGGCTCTGGTGTTACCGGCCGAGCAGTTCGGTCAGCGAACCTGCCTGGGCGCCAGACATTCGTTGATCGATGTCGGTCAGGATGTCACCCAGCAGCCTGGGTCCGCGATAGATAAGTCCAGTATACAGTTGTATCAGGCTCGCACCGGCGGTGAACTTTTCCCAGGCGTCGGTGGCGTTCATGATTCCCCCGACACCAATGATCGGCAGGGTGCTGCCCAGTGCGCTGGCCAGTCTTGCAATCACACGGTTGGACATTTCGTTCAGCGGCTCACCACTTAACCCCCCTTGTTCTATTGATTGGGCTGCCTGGGCAGATACCCCGGGCCGACTGATCGTTGTATTGGTGGCGATGACCGCGTCTAACTCGTAGCGAGCGAGTGATTCGGCGATCCGGTCGATATCCATCTGATCGATGTCTGGTGAGATTTTGACGGCCAAAGGCGTGTAGTACCCGTGGTTGTCTGACAGTCTGGATTGCTCGTCCTTGAGTTTTGCCAGAAGATTCTCGAGCGCGTCTCCGCCCTGTAAGTCACGCAGACCTGGTGTATTGGGTGATGAGATGTTTACTGCGATGTAGTCGGCGACGCTATACACCGCTCGCAGCACGGTTAAATAGTCGTGTTCAGCATGTTCCAGCGGTGTGGCGGCATTTTTACCGATATTAATCCCGACCCGAACGGTGTGACGACTGCGGGCCAGGTTTGATAGAAATTGGTTAAGCCCGACACTGTTGAAACCGTTGCGGTTGATCACTCCGTTGATCGTACTCAGACGAAACAACCGGGGTCTGGGATTACCCGGTTGAGCGAGCGGCGTCACAGTGCCCAGCTCGACAAAACCGAAACCCAGGGCGCTGAGTCCATCAACAGCGCTGGCATGTTTGTCCAGCCCAGCGGCGACGCCCACCGGGTTGGGAAACGGGATACCCATCACTGTGGTCGGGTGCTGGGGTAATCGCCCACGGACCGCATCAGCCAGGAACTGGTCAAGCGGATGAATTCGCCCAGCCAAACTCAGGGCTTTCAGTGTGAGCTGGTGACTGGCCTCCGGCGGCAGCCGGAACAGCAGGGGGCGCAGTAAGCGATAGCTGTCCACAGCTCAGAACACCTCGCCGGTATCGAGGTAGCGCCATCTCCCGCGGGATAAATCTCCAAGACCTACCCGACCAATGCGCACACGAACCAAAGAATGAACCCGAAGTCCGACGAGATCGCACATTCGCCGAATCTGTCTTTTGCGCCCTTCCTGAAGCACCAGACGCAGGGTCCGATCGTCTGTCTGTGTGATGTGGGCCGGTTTCAGAAGATGCCCGTCCAGTGTCAGTTCTCCCTGCATCTGGACGAGCGCGGCAGTGGGTACCCGTTCGGTTAAGCGGACGACATATTCTTTTTCGATGACTGAATTTGGGCTGATGAGTTGTCGTGCAACTTGCCCATCCTGAGTCAGGACGAGCAGACCGCTGGAGTCAATGTCAAGTCGCCCAGCAACGTGCAGGGTTTTCACGGGAGGAGGCTCTCGGGGTGTCTGATCCGCAAGACACTGAAGATTTCTCCGGGTAATCAGCGAAGCGGCTTCCTGGTAGCCTTTTTCCGGCTGGTTCGAAACCACGCCTGGCGGTTTGTTGAGCAGTACGGTCACAAGACGCAGACGCTCGCTCTGAATTTCTGGCGCTAAAGCAATGCAGACGGTTGGATCGAACCGAGAACCCAGGCGGTCGACGACTTGGCCATCAACAAGAACCATGCCCTTTTCGATCAGGCGGTCGGCCTCCCGGCGTGAACACAGTCCGCGTTCGGCCATCAGTTTCGACAATCGGATACCGCTCATGTTCAGTGCGGTGTATCAGCTGCAGCCATCAATTGCCGGTGACGTTACTCAAGAACTGTTCGGCAGTCTGTTGTGCATTACCGATATAACGGGCAGGTGTCAGTTGATTTAGGTCATCTCGGACGCCCTGAGGTAGAGACAGGCCATCAATGAACGCTCTGAGTGACTCAGCGGTGATCTCTTTACGGCCGTGGGTCAGCGCTTTGAGTTGCTCATAGGGTTGGGCGATGCCGTGTCGGCGCATGACTGTCTGTACAGCTTCGGCGAGCACCTCCCAGGCATTGTCCAGATCATCCAGCAGTTGATCGGGATTCACCTGGAGCTTCTTGAGGCCGCGGTCTGAGGAATCAAGCGCGAGCACAGAGTAAGCCAATGCACTGCCAAGATTACGGAGCACGGTTGAATCACTTAAGTCTCTCTGCCAGCGGCTGATAGGCAGCTTTTCTGCGAGATGTCCCAGTATTGCATTTGCAAGACCGACGTTGCCTTCGGAGTTCTCGAAATCTATCGGGTTAACTTTATGTGGCATGGTGCTGGAGCCGACTTCACCATCCTTCAGGCGCTGACTGAAATAGCCGAGCGAGATGTAGCCCCACAGGTCACGATCGAGATCCAGCACGATCAGGTTGAGGCGCATCAGTGCATGGCACAGTTCTGCGATACAGTCATGTGGCTCGATCTGAGTGGTCAAAGGCTGATTCCGGATACCGAACGATTCCACCACGTCGCGTGATAGTGCTGGCCAGTCGACATCAGGGTAGGCTGCAAGGTGCGCATTGTAGTTACCGACAGCACCATTCATCTTTCCATACAGCGGCACGTCCGCTATCTTCTGTTGTGCTGTCAGCAAACGGGCCGTTACGTTAGCCAGTTCCTTGCCGAGCGTGGTTGGACTCGCCGTCTGGCCGTGGGTTCTGGAAAGCATAGGCTGACCCGCAGTTGATCTAGCCAGCTCAGACAGGCTCTGGATCAGTTGGTCGATCAGCGGCAGCAAGATGTTGTTTCTGCCCTTATCCAGCATAACAGCATAAGCCAGGTTATTGATGTCCTCGGATGTACATGCAAAATGGATGAACTCAGAGACTTCTTGAAGCTCTGGCTTGCCGCTAACCGCTGCCTTGAGAAAATATTCTACGGCCTTTACATCATGATTGGTTTTGGACTCGATCGCCTTGACCTGTTCTGCGTCGGTTACGGAGAAGTCAGCAACAATATGATCGAGGAATGCGTAGGCATCATCAGTAAGTGGGGGTACTTCCGGGATTTGCGGTGTACGGGCAAGTTGTTCAAGCCAGCGCACTTCAATTTCAACGCGTTGTTTGATCAATCCGAATTCGCTGAACAGATCTTTGAGGGGAGCCAGACGGCTGGCGTAGCGGCCATCAAGAGGCGACAGGGCCTGGAGGGCCGTGATCGTCTGCGGTGAAGAATCTGAGACAGTCATTGAGCCGATCGGGTCAGCATCAGGCGCGGGAATACTAACACAACAGTGGGCTTTATCAGTTCGACAAAGATCAGAAGTCGACAGATTGGTGAGTCGATCACTGCTTTCGCAGGGTTCCGCTACTCAGCAGTACCGCGATCCAGCGGTTCTTGGGATCGCTCTCCAGTGCGATTTTGACCAGCATGGTCAAAGGCGCTGATAAAAACATACCGACCGGGCCGAAGACCCACCCCCAGAAGATCAGTGAGACGAACACAACCAGCGTCGAAAGGCCCAGGCCTCGACCCATAAAGCGGGGCTCTATCAGATTACCAACCACAAGGTTTATCGCAACGTAACCGGCGGCCACCAGCAGTGCGTCTTGCACGCCTGCATCCAGAAAGGCCAGAAACACCACCGGGACCGCAGCGATGATTGAGCCAACATAAGGTACGAAATTCATGAAAAAGGCGATCGAGCCCCAGAGCACAGCAAAATCGACACCTAAAAAAAACAGCCAGGCCGTGACGACCACTCCTGTAATCAGGCTGGTGATCGATTTGATTACCAGGTATTCCTTTACAGCGCTCAGGAACTCAGACAGCCTTTTCAGGGTGGTATCGGGGTCGGAGAGGATTGCACGGATCTTGGCGGGTATCGTGGATGCTTCGACCAAAAGAAAGACGACGGTGAAAAAAATCAACAGGCTGTCACCCACGATCCGGCCGACGCTGCCGACCAATACACCGATAATCCGGGCAGCTGCCTTGGGATCAACGACCGTGAACTCAGTACCGGTGAACCCCGTTAGCTGATGACGGGCGGCCCAGTCACTCAGTAACGTAATAGTCGTACGCAGTTTGTTTTCATAGGCCGGGAGCAGAGTGCTGAACTGGTCTACGGACGAACTGATCAGTGAACCAACAGTCAGAATGAAACTCGCAAGCACGAGTAGAATGAGACCCAGCGCAGCCCATGTGGGGGCGCCTTTGCCAGTCAGCCATAGCATGAACGGTGTTGTAATTATGGCGATGAACAGGGCCATCAACAGTGGGACAATAATGGTACTGGCGGCTTTAAGGCCCGCAATGACGATCACAAGTGAAGCCAGAACGAGTAGTACACGAGTGCCTGTGCTGGACATGATTTGTATTTTGGCTGTGGTTGTTTTAGCGGCCCTGGCCTGTCTGCTGCAACGAATCAGGAACTCTGACCAATTTGGAGTCTACAGGCTGCAATACAGGCAGGCTCGCTGTTACGGTCAGTCCAGGTGAGCCATGCTCTGTCGGCATTGTTTTTCGATATTGTCCAGTTCCTTAAGGGTAACGTCGATATCGTCCCGCTGTTGCTTAAGCGTTTTCCGTCGTAAGCTGATTTTTTCGATGAAATACCCGAGCTGACCCACTTCACCGGGTTCTGAATCGTACATATCGATGATGTCGCCGATTTCACTCAGCGAGAAGCCCAATCGCTTACCGCGCAGAATCAGTTTGAGGCGTATACGGTCCCTGCTGGAGTAGACACGTTGCCGCCCTTGACGGTGCGGCTCGAGCAAACCTTCGTCTTCATAAAATCGGATAGCACGCGTGGTGACATCGAATTCCCGGGAAAGTTCGGATATTGAGAATTGTTCTTGGGTGGGTTCGCCTTGCCGTGCATTTTCACTCAATTGAAGCATATTTACAGTATAGCTTTGATTGACGTTTACGTAAACGGAAATTAAAATGATCGACCTTCCCACACCCGTCCGCCCCAATACTCATGAGTCAGGCTGCTGTTACTTCGGAACGACCATTGGCGCCGTTGCGTGAACCGGATTACCGCGTCCGATTCATCACCGCAGCAAGCCTGTTTGACGGCCATGACGCGTCAATCAACGTCATGCGGCGCATTCTCCAGTCCTCCGGCGTGGAAGTCATCCACCTTGGGCACAACCGGTCGGTGCAGGAAATCGTTGATGCGGCCGTAGAAGAAGATGCGCAGGGTATCGCCGTCAGTTCCTACCAGGGTGGCCACACCGAATTTTTTAAGTACATGATTGACATGCTGACGCAGCGGGGGCGTGCGGATATTCGGGTATTCGGCGGTGGCGGTGGGGTGATTGTTCCTGCTGAGATTCAGGAACTTCAGGATTACGGGGTGTGTCGAATTTATTCGCCTCAGGACGGATATGCACTGGGTCTGCAGGGCATGATCGATGACATGATCGAACGAGCCGATTTCTATCCCGCTGCACAGACAATTCAAGAGGCTGATCAGCTCGATGGCGCATCAGTTGAAGATCTCGCAAGAGTCATTACGGCACTTGAAAACAGAACTGCACCGACATCGTTTGTTAACGGTTTACGTATTGCAGCTAGCGAGAAAAAAATTGATGTCCCGGTGCTTGGAATTACCGGAACTGGTGGGTCTGGTAAGTCGTCACTGACAGACGAGCTTATCCTGAGGTTACGGTTTGAGTTCGGTGATTCGATCAGAATTGCAATATTGGCGATAGATCCTTCTCGCCGAAAATCTGGAGGGGCCCTTCTGGGAGATCGGATCCGGATGAATGCTATCGAGGGTACTTCGGTATTCATGCGTTCTCTGGCAACGCGCACTTCGGGGCTGGAACTCCCGTCGCAACTGCCTGAGATCATTGAAGCAACCAAGCGCGCAGGCTACGGGCTGGTGATAGTTGAAACGCCCGGGATCGGCCAAGGTGATTCCGGAATCGTGCCACTGGTTGACTGTTCGCTCTACGTGATGACACCAGAATTTGGTGCTGCAACTCAGCTTGAGAAGATCGATATGTTGGACTATGCCGATCTTGTTGCAATCAACAAGTTCGATCGTAAGGGTGCCGAAGACGCTTTACGGGATGTACGTAAACAGATGCAGCGTAACCGGCAAGCGTTTGACCAATCTCTCGATGAGATGCCCGTCTATGGCACGATGGCGTCCAATTTTAACGATCAGGGTGTGACTGCGCTTTATGACCAGTTGTGTTTGGTCCTCGAACCCTTAGGATTGCCTGCGCGGCAACAGGACCGGGGATCCGTGGTATCCACTGGTTCTGATCAACGAGGTATTGTGCCCGTATCCCGTCAGCGTTACCTGTCTGAAATTGCAGACGGTGTCCGGTCTTACCGGGATACGGCAGCGCGCCAGGCCCAGGTTGCCCGCGAACATCAGCAGTTACAGGCCAGTATCCGGATGTTGGGAGAACAGGACAAGAATACCGATGAACTGCAGCAACTCGCAGCCGAGCGGGAAAAGGCGTTGAGTGAAGATTCTCAACTGCAGTTACGGGCATTCCCTAAGCTGATCGAGGATTATTCTGGGCCATCTCTGGTTTATTCAGTTCAAGGTCAGGATGTCAGTCAGTTGCTGACTTACACCTCTTTGTCTGGTACGAAAGTCCCCCGTGTCAGTCTGCCGCGTTATCAGGATCACGGCGATATTCTACGCTGGTTAATGTTGGAAAACGTACCCGGCAGGTTTCCGTTTACCGCGGGTGTTTTCCCGTTCAAGCGGGAAAACGAAGATCCTACTCGTATGTTTGCCGGTGAAGGGGATGCGTTCAGAACCAATCATCGATTTCACTACCTGTCCAAGGATACGGTAGCGAAACGACTTTCTACAGCTTTTGATTCTGTGACCTTATATGGTGCTGACCCTGCGCAAAGGCCGGATATCTACGGAAAGGTCGGTACTTCCGGTGTGTCGATTGCGACGCTTGATGACATGCGGGCTTTGTACGATGGTTTCGACCTGTGCAGTCCGGAGACATCCGTCTCTATGACTATCAACGGACCTGCACCAACGGTACTCGCTTTTTTCCTGAATACGGCAATCGATCAGCAGGTCGAACGGTTTCGTTCGGACAATGGCCGTGAGCCGGACGAATCGGAATACCGGCACCTTTTTTCCTGGACCCTGGAGAATGTTCGCGGCACTGTACAGGCAGACATCCTCAAGGAAGATCAAGGGCAGAATACTTGTCTTTTTTCAACCGATTTCAGCTTGCGGATGATGGGAGACATACAGCAGTATTTTATCGATAACGGTATTGGCAATTTTTACTCGGTATCGATATCGGGTTATCACATCGCGGAAGCTGGTGCGAACCCGATTACCCAGCTCGCATTGACACTGTCCAATGGGTTTACCTATGTTGAGGCTTATCTTGCCCGGGGAATGGGTGTTGATCAGTTTGCACCAAATTTCTCGTTTTTCTTCTCCAATGGCATGGATCCGGAATACACGGTTATGGGGCGTGTCGCGAGGCGGATCTGGGCGATTGGGATGCGCGATCGCTATGGGGCGAACGAGCGCAGTCAAAGACTCAAATACCATATCCAGACGTCAGGCCGCTCGCTTCATGCACAGGAGATGAGTTTCAACGACATTCGTACAACGTTACAGGCGCTGATTGCCGTTTACGATAACTGCAACAGTCTGCACACCAATGCCAATGATGAGGCAGTGACCACGCCCAGCGAAGACTCGGTTCGTCGGGCACTGGCGATACAGATGGTCATTAACCGGGAATGGGGCCTGGCAAAAAATGAAAACCCCAGTCAGGGCAGTTTTGTGATCGAGGAACTGACTGACCTGGTAGAGGAGGCTGTACTTACGGAGTTCGACCGCATTACAGATCGAGGCGGTGTACTCGGAGCCATGGAGACCGGTTATCAGCGAGGTAAGATACAGGAAGAATCGCTGTACTATGAGCACCGTAAGCACGATGGGAGTTATCCAATTGTTGGTGTGAATATGTTCTTGGGTCCGGAAACCGACAACAGCGAAACAACGGAACTGACGCGGGGTACCGAGTCAGAAAAGCAAAGTCAGCTTACGCGCCTGGCTGAATTTCAAAAACAACATGCAGGATCTTCGGTTAAGGCGCTTGATGCTGTGCAACGTGCTGTACTGGAAGGTCAAAACGTATTTGCTGAATTAATGCGGGCTGTCCGGGTCTGTTCGCTTGGTCAAATCACTGATGCCTTGTTTGAAGTTGGTGGCAAGTACCGTCGTAACATGTAGAATTCCGCGTCGCAGCAGTCTTAGCCCAGTCTTCTTTTGCTCTGCTCTGGTCGTTGTGCCAGCTTTAAGAAGAAATTAACTTCTGTTCATTAAATTAAAGGGGTTGTTGAGTGAATCAATCGATAAATCGGATGCGTTCCAATGTGCTGGTTCTTGCCTGCTGTCAGGCACTGACCATGTCTGGGAGTTCGTTGATTATTCTGACGTCAGCACTCGTGGGCGCTATTCTGGCACCCCATCCTCAGTGGGCAACACTGCCGGTGGCCTGTATGTTTACGGGCACTCTGATCGCAACTTTCCCTGCGTCGATGCTAATGAAACGAATTGGCCGACGGGCTGGTTTTTATGTCGGCCTGATAATTGGGTTGATCGGTGCGATCATTGTCACCACCGGGGTCATTGATGGAGGGTTCTTCTATTTCTGTATGGGTTCGTTCCTGATTGGAGTCGTCAATGCGTTCGGCCAATACTACCGGTTTGCGGCTTCGGATGTTGCGACATCTGAATATCGTAGTCGGGCAATTTCCTGGGTCTTGGCCGGGGGTATCGTGGCCGCATTTATCGGTCCTGGAATCGCGATCTGGACGTGGGACATGGTTGCCACTGTGCCTTACGCCGGGAGCTATTCTATGCTTGTCGGGCTCTATGCTATCTCAATGTTATTTCTATTCTTCGCCCGGCTTCCTATGCCCACCATTGAGGAACGTTCGGGAGCTACCCGCCCACTGTCACAAATTATCAGGCAACCGGAGTTTTTTGTTGCAGTCATCGGAGCAACCGTTGCTTACGGTTCGATGAATCTGATCATGGTTGCAACGCCGGTAGAAATGAAAGGCAGTGGTTATCTTTTGCCTGACTCGGCTTCGGTGATTATGTGGCATATACTGGCAATGTTTGCGCCGTCCTTTGTTACGGGGCACCTGATCCGGCACTTTGGAGTCACTCGCATTATGGTGACAGGAACTTTGCTATTAGCGGTATGCGTCACGATCAATCTCAATGGATCGAGCTTGATTCACTTCACGTCAGCCCTGATTGCTTTGGGGCTTGGATGGAACTTTCTGTTTGTCGGTGGTACGACACTGCTTGCCGATGCTTATCGGCCAGCCGAAAAAGCAAAGACACAAGGCTTTAATGACTTGATCATATTTAGTACCGTCGCAATGACCGCGGTAACGTCCGGATTGTTGCACCACCACTTTGGCTGGGAGACTATTAACCTTGCGGTGATACCGGCCATTGTGCTGGCTTTTGCGACCACACTATGGCTTGACCGCAGGCGTCGTCGACTCATGCAACATCGTACCGTGTGAGATCGCCCCTACTATTCTATTTGTGAGGATCGGTTCGGGGCGCTATCGCGCTTGCACTCTGGCTACAGGATGTAGATCGAATTCTCTGCGATCTTGGCCGAATTATTTACTCTGAAAAAAGACTGGCTGTTTCCAATAGGGTGTCGCAATTGATCACTGCATGGTAAGTCGGCGGCACG
Source organism: Gammaproteobacteria bacterium (assembly GCA_022450155.1). Lineage (NCBI taxonomy): Bacteria > Pseudomonadati > Pseudomonadota > Gammaproteobacteria > Gammaproteobacteria bacterium. Next base: position 10,843 of record JAKUQR010000029.1, read on the forward strand.
TCGGCTTTTCTTGTGGCTTTTTTAATGATGGCTGCCAGATTAGGTTTCTTGTCAGCAGGCGTATCACCTTTGCCAATACCCCCACCGAACTCAACAAAAGTATTAAGGCCACTGCCCAGTGCGTTGATAAGGTTTTCGTGCCAGCGTACAGGATTAGTTAACTGCCAGAACAGGCGTGATTTGATGATCTGTGGATCGTCATCATGAAATCTACCTGTGTAGTTTGAGAGCACACGAATCTGGGGTGATGTCAGTGGAGCTTTGTCGAGGATGGGTCTGAATCTGCGTGCAGCCTCAACCATATAGTACGTGTGAAATGCCCCTTCCGTCTTGAGTCGGGAACTGCGTTTCTTGGGGAATTGTTCAGTCAGTTCGTCGACCAGTTTATCCAGATCTTCGGAAAGGCCACCGACAACGGTTTGGTCAGGTAGATTACAGGCCGCAATGCTGCACAAGTGTTTTTCTGCCAGCAACCTAGCCTCCTCGAGTCCAAGCGGAAGAGCTTCCATTTCTCCAGCGCCATGGTTTCCCATCAGCGTGCCGCGGTGGTGGACAAGGTCCAGCGCGGTTTTGAATTCCAGCGCCCCGGCAGCAACCAGTGCAGTGTATTCCCCCAAACTGTGTCCGGCGGACGCTTCGGCGGAAATCGGTGTGGCCAGGAGTTCCTGGAGTACCCGCAGGCAGGCAACAGAGTGAGTCAGAAGAACCGGCTGCGTATAGCGGGTGAGATGGATGTGTTCTTGGGGGTCTTCGAAGGACAGTGCCGCCATGTCATAGCCGAGAATCTCTGATGCTTCATCATAGGTCTGACGTACACAGTCGTATGCCTGGTAAAGGTCCTGGCCCATTCCAAGATACTGGGAACCCTGGCCGGGAAATAGAAACAGAACTCGTTGATCTGGACGATTCATGATAGAAGCCTGAGTTAATTTCGGGACATGCAGGCACGGATGTCTGGTTGAATTTCGGGAGTATCATTTTAGTGGCTAACGTGGCCGACTGCCTGGCGCCTGATGAGAAGGCACGACATGACAGTGCTGGGTGGTGGATACACAAAAAAAACCCATCACGGAGGGCGCGACGGGCGAATAAAGCAGACCAACCTTAACAGGATCCGAAAAGGGTTATTCCCTTAAAATGATACTCTTAGCAAAAACCCTTGTCAATCAACACGAGCTGTTGGCTCTGCCACGATCTCAGTTACTTCGATCGCGCACCGGTGGATGACTACCACAGGTGACGATAACGGGCACAGCGAAGCTGCGCCGCTGCCGGGTCAGCGCAATTTCTTTGCTGTATCGGCGGTTCTGTTTACGCGTACTTGTGTAATACCTTATGCTGGGCTGATGTCGATCTACATCGCAAGGCACGGTCAGACCGATTGGAATCTCCTGGGTAAGTGGCAATCGAGAACGGACGTGCCGCTGAACAAAACTGGATATCGACAGGCTGAAAAACTCAGGGACAAGCTTGCAGAGCAGGGGGTTCGCTTCAATGTCGCAATGACATCGCCACTGGTTCGTGCCGTCGAGACAGCGAAAGTACTGCTCGAAGGGAGTCATGTGATTGCACAGGATAATTTAGCTCTGATCGAACTCGATATGGGTGATTACGAAGGGCGCAAGGAAAAAGATGTTCGGGCTGTGTTGGGGGATGATCAATATGATCAATGGCGATCGACCATGATGTGTGTACCCGCGCCCGGTGGAGAGAGTATCACTGATGTTGCCCGCCGCTTGCAGCCCGTTGTCACTTGGCTGAGCCAGCAGATCGGCAGCGTACTGATCGTGGGTCATCAGTACGTCAATATGGCGCTTAAAGCACAGCTCTGTGACCGATTTGGCAGAAGCGATCTTCTGGAATTCAAACAGGCCAACGATGAAATAGACATCTGGGATCATCAATCTCGTCAGTCGATCGGCCTGATCAAATTAGATGAATTTTGACGGCGAACACCTACCAGTTTGATCCCCAGGCTGCCGTCGCGCATCTGCGCCGTGTTGACCGGGGCATGGACCGCCTGGTTCAGCAGGTTGGGGCGCTAGAGTTGCCGGTTAAGCGAAATCGTTCCGTTTTTGAGTATCTGGTCCGGAGCATTGTCTATCAGCAGTTGAGCGGTAAGGCGGCAGCGACTATTCACGCGCGTTTATTAGCGTTGTTTCAGACTCATCGAATTGATGCGGAGCAGTTGCTGAAAATGCCGACTAGCAGACTTCGAAGTGCCGGGTTGTCGCGTTCCAAGTGCCTGGCGTTAAGAGATCTGGCCGCTAGAGCACACAGGCGGGAGCTACCTACAGTTCGTCAACTGCAACAAATGGCCGACGCGGAGATCATTGATCGTCTGACGCAGGTCCGGGGAATCGGCCCGTGGACTGTACAGATGCTGCTGATTTTTTATCTGGGTCGGCCCGATGTATTGCCCATCGGAGATCTGGGCGTGCGCAAGGGTTACCAACAGCTCAGAGGGTTTAAGACACTTCCGGATCCGGACAAGCTGGAAAGAGCAGGTCGACGATGGCGCCCCTACCGGTCGGTTGCAACCTGGTATCTCTGGCGCGCACTGGACATTGTGCTACCGACAGATTGACGAGGACTCAGCCGTTTGCCGTAACATTATGTGCCATCAGCATGTGATACCGGCCCAGCAGGAGTTCCCTGCTTTCAGTACGTTCGGGATCGACAATAATACACTCAACGGGGCATACCTCGACGCACTGTGAAACCTCGAAGTGTCCAATACACTCGGTACAGCGAAGCGGTTCGATTTCGTAAATCTCGTCGCCCTGGTAGATGGCGTCATTTGGGCACTCAGGTTCGCAAACATCACAATTGATACATTCATCTGTGATTATCAGTGCCATAAGAAATGTCTCAATGCAAAACGTACACGATACACCGATTGAACATGGGTCAGGCGGGGCCTTGCTCTGCTAATTTTTGGGTCAGTGCCTCGTTGACTGTAGGATCGAGGAACTGACTCACGTCACCACCCATTGAGGCGATCTCCTTCACCAGGGATGCCGATAAAAAGGTGAATTGCTCCGAAGGTGTCAGGAATACAGTTTCCACGTTGCTGGCGAGTCTTCGGTTCATGGCTGCGAGTTGAAATTCGTATTCAAAATCCGAGACTGCGCGCAGTCCGCGCAGCACCACCGGCGTGTTGTGTTCAGTCGCACAATTAACCAGCAATCCTGAAAAGCTGGACACGCTCACGTTATCAATGTGTGACAGGACTTTTTGGGTCAGTTGGAGGCGTTCCTCGAGGGAGAACAAGGGGGCTTTTGCTGTGCTGGCTGCGATCGCCACAACCACATGTTCGAACATTCGGCTGGCGCGTTCAGCAAGATCGATATGTCCGTTGGTTATGGGATCGAAGGTACCTGGATACAGTGCTCTAGCGGCCATAGATTCTGGTTTTCTGATGCAGATTAGGGTAAGTTAGCGATTATAAATCGAATCTTCTCGTTACTGGACATTCGGAGTAAATCATGGAAACAGTTAATTTTACCAGCATGGCGCAGGGCACACGCGCGGAATACGAGTTGCTGGACCGGTATGAGGCAGAATTTACCGACTCGCTGGCGCGCAGGATTCTCGAATACCTTGAAAAGCTGAACGACTCGATTTCTGGTTACAAGGTCAGCCGGCTCGAGCATTGTCTGCAGTCGGCGACTCGTGCACATCGTGCAGGAGAGCCTGAAGAAGTTGTGGTTGCTGCTCTGGTTCATGACATTGGTGACATGATTGCGCCGTTTTCTCACAGCGAGTTAGCGGCGGCAGTACTACGTCCTTTCGTGTCGGAGAAGACTTACTGGATCGTCAAGCATCACGGCCTATTCCAGATGTACTACTTTGCACACCATCTGGGAGGTGATCGAAATGCCCGCGATCGTTACCGCGATCATCAGTGGTACGATGACGCTATTCGATTCTGTGAGTTCTATGATCAGAACTGTTTTGATCCTGACTACGACTCTGAATCACTTGCGTTTTTTGCACCCATGGTTGAACGGCTGTTTAGGCGGGGGAATATCCGCGATTTCGAGACTGATGTACGCTATGGTGATCGTGTCGTTGCTTGATTGTCCAGTACTCACTGTCATGAGTACACGCAAAGAGTGCCCAGTTCATCGGTGTCGTCAGATCAGACGGTCGGATTGATCGCTAGACGTGATCTGAAACAGGCGACAGCTGACCTGGCCGGCATGGCCACTGCGCAGTTCCTCCCAGTTTTTGGGATAGGCCAGTTTCAGGCGGCGCTCGGTCTCGACATACACCATCGTACCCGGTGCCAGTTGGTGAGCCTGCAGACGCGCGATTGAACGACGGGCCAGGTCGCTGTTGTAGGGCGGGTCCAGAAAGACAATATCGAATGCCTGGTTACTGCTTGCCAGCCATTCCAGTGCGTCTTCGCAATACACTCTGATCTTCTGTGCACCCAGTCGCACACGGTTTTTATTGATTTCCTCGCAGGATTGTCGATTATTGTCGACTAATATGACCAGTGCTGCGCCCCTGGAGGCCGCTTCGAACCCCAGTGCACCACTGCCACAGAACAGATCCAAACAACAAGCACCTTCTATGACGGGGGCAAGCCAGTTGAAAAGTTTTTCACGAATAGCGTCTGGGGTTGGACGAAGGTCTGCGCCGCCGTTGAAATACAACGTATGCCGCTTCCATTGGCCACCGATGATCCGCAGCCGTCCACGGTTACGTTGGGAAGGGGCATTCTTGGTCCGGGGCATGGCGAGCTCGAGTCAGCGACAGTGCTCAATGATACGATATAGAACCGTGGCCGATGATCAATGTTGTGTATTGTGGAGTACTGATGCCTAAGCCAGATGAAACCAGGGGGCTCTTTACCCGTCTCAGAAAGACACGGGAATCGCTTGCTGCGAATCTCTCGGGACTGTTCCGATCTGGATCAGCAGCGCTCGATGATGCAGCTTTTGATGACTTGGTGGATCAGCTCATCCTGGCGGACCTGGGTGTTGAGGCCAGTACCCAGATTGTAGCCGCTCTGCGACGCCAGGCTGTTTCCACACGAGTCGAGACGAAAGAACAACTAAATGCGGCACTTAAAACGCAGTTACTCGAGATCTTGCGACCCTCGGTTCAGCCATTTGATCTGCCTGCAGTCTCGGCCGAACCGCGGGTAGTGGTTATGGTCGGTGTAAACGGAGTCGGTAAGACAACAACCGCGGCCAAACTCGCGCACTGGTTCACCCAGCAGGATCTCAAAGTCATGCTGGGTGCCTGTGATACTTATCGAGCTGCAGCTATAGAGCAGTTGCAGGTCTGGGGAGAGAGGCTTTCTTTACCAGTTATCGCTCAGCAGCGTGGAGCCGATGCAGCGGCGGTTGCCCACGATGCCTTGAGTTCCGCGAAGGCCCGTTCTGTCGATGTTCTGATCATCGATTCTGCGGGGCGGCAGCACGTTAATACTGAGCTGATGGATCAGTTACAGAAGATGAATCGCGTGATCCAACGTCTGGATGACAATGCCCCACACGAAACTCTGCTGGTCGTGGATGCAGCAACCGGTCAGAACGCATTGGCACAGGTAGGCGCTTTTGCAGCGTCGGTCCGGGTCACTGGATTGTGTGTGACGAAGCTCGATGGCACTGCCCGGGGTGGGGTACTGGTGGCCTTGGCGCAAAAATTCCAGTTGCCGATTTATTTTGTCGGTGTCGGCGAGTCGGTTAACGATTTACGCCCGTTTGACGCTGAAGCCTTTGTGACCGCACTGATCGGCGGAGACGGATAACTACTGGGTATCTCATCTGAATGATGAATCACCTGAATAGATGTCTTTATCTTGTTGAAAAATAATGAAATTAGTAAAGTAGACTGATAATATTTATGTTAGCACTCTGCGTAGAAGAGTGCTAAAATAGCGGTATCTTATGAACTCGGAATCGCTATGACCCAGACACTACCCATCGCATTGGATGTTGGACCGGCCCAGGGATTGTCACGCTACCTGCAGGCCATCAATGAAGCCCCGATGCTGTCAGAACAAGAGGAGAAAGATCTTGCTCGACGCTACAGCGAGGGAGAGGATCTAGAAGCGGCCCGCCTGCTGGTGTTTTCGCATCTTCGCTATGTCGCCTCGATTGCCCGAGGATTTACCGGTTATGGTCTGCCGCTGGCCGATCTGATTCAAGAAGGCAACGTTGGACTGATGAAGGCTGTGAAACGTTTTGATCACAATAGAGACGTGCGACTGGTTTCTTTTGCTGTGCACTGGATCAAGGCTGAAATCTATGAATATGTGGTTCGTAACTGGCGGATGGTCAAAGTTGCGACAACCAAGGCGCAGCGAAAACTGTTCTTTAACCTGCGCAAACATCGAAACAGACTGGGCTGGATGAAGCAGGATGAAATCGATGCCATGGCCGAGGATCTCAATGTCGATACCTCAACAGTGCGAGAAATGGAAAGCCGCATGACAGGTGCCGATGTCGCCTTTGAAGCAAATTCTACCGACGACGACGAAAACACATTCTGGTCACCGTCGGAAACTCTGGGCGACTACAGTGCAGATCCTGGGACATTGACGCTCAAAGCGGACGAGGCCCGGGTAAGGCAACAGCAACTTGATACAGCGCTTGCTGTTCTCGACGAGCGTAGCCGCGACATCATTCAATCGCGCTGGCTTGCTGAGAGTGGGAAGAAGACCACACTAGGGGTTCTTGCTGAACAGTACGGTGTATCGGCCGAACGTATCCGCCAGATTGAGAAAAGAGCATTAAAGCAGATGTACTCAGCAGTGAGTACCTGATCACCCCGTACCGTCAGTTTTCAAAAAGCTCCCGTCAGCGGGGGCTTTTTACTGCCGTAGGACAGCGTGGGAGCGACGCACTGCTATAATTGGCACGTCAAGTAGGTTAGCCAGTGTTATCCCCTCCGGTTTTTACCAAGGACCACCAACCGTGATGAGCGACAAGATCAAAAAGATCGTGCTTGCCTATTCTGGCGGGCTTGACACCTCAATTATCCTCAAGTGGCTGCAGGATCAGTACGACTGCGAAGTGGTGACATTTACTGCAGACCTTGGACAGCGGGGAGAAATCGAACCCGCACGCCAGAAAGCAGCAGGGCTCGGGGTGACGGAGATATTTATTGAGGATGTTCGTGAAGAGTTTGCCCGCGACTATATTTTTCCGATGTTCCGTGCCAATGCGGTTTATGAGGGTGAATATCTGCTCGGCACCTCAATAGCCAGGCCGTTGATTGCCAAGCGGTTGGTTGAAATTGCCGAATCCACCGGCGCAGATGCGATCTCGCATGGCGCGACAGGCAAAGGTAACGATCAGGTCCGATTGGAGTTGAATGCCTATGCCTTGAATCCTGAGATAAGAATTATTGCACCGTGGAGAGAATGGGAACTTGGTTCGCGTGAAAGCCTGGTCGACTACGCTCATCAGCACGGACTGCCAGTGGATGATCGTTTCTCATACTCCATGGACGCAAATCTTCTGCACATCTCCTACGAGGGTGGTGAGCTCGAAGACCCGTGGGTTGCGCCTGCTGAGACCATCTGGCGGTGGTCTGTTTCGCCCCAGGATGCGCCGGATGAGCCTGAGAATATTGAAGTCGAATTCCAACATGGTGATCCGGTGGCGATCGCTGGTGAGAAGTTGACACCGGCCGCTGTGATGGAAAGACTCAATGCGTTCGGTGTCCGGCATGGGATAGGCCGTGTGGATTTGGTTGAGAACCGTTATGTCGGGATGAAATCCCGGGGTTGTTACGAAACCCCTGGCGGCACCATTTTGCTTAAGGCCCATCGCGCGATCGAGTCGATAACGCTGGACCGTGAGGTTGCACATCTTAAAGATGAATTAATGCCGCGCTATGCCAAGCTGGTCTACAACGGTTATTGGTTTTCGCCGGAACGTGAGGTGATGCAAAAGATGATCGACCAGTCACAACAGATGGTCAACGGCCAGGTCAGACTGCAACTTTACAAAGGTAACGTTACCGTGCTGGGTCGCCGCTCCGAAGATTCTCTGTACGACGAAACGATCGCAACATTTGAGGACGATGGCGGTGCCTACCAGCAGCGCGATGCAGAAGGATTCATTAAACTGAATGCGTTGCGAATGCGCGTTGCGGCCAGTAAGGGGCGCCGGCGGAGCAGCGACTAAACCCATCCAGGCGAGAAGCCATTCGGTGATCCAGCCGCGTTTTGAATTAGCTTTTCTGGCACCTAGATACTGGGGTCACTGGATCGTGATGCTCATGATCGCGGCCTGTATCATTCTTCCTCGACGCTTGGTGTTGAAGGTGGGCAGTGCATTGGGTGACTTGTTTTATCGCAGTAATGAAAAGCGACGAAAGATCGCAGAGATTAATGTCCAGTTGTGCTTTCCTGAGCTTTCTGTCGATCAGCGCCAGCGGCTTATCCGCCAACACTACCGATTCTATGGGCGGGCGCTCATCGATTATGGTGTGTTGTGGTGGGGGTCGACCGCCAGAATAGACAGTCTGTGCACGGTGACTGGAAAGGACATACTCAAAAACCTCGAAAAAGCCGGCCGGCCGGTGTTGCTGATTACACCTCATACGGTCGGTATAGATATGGGTGGTGCCCTTATTGCCCGGTTGATCTGCGGCGTTTCCATGATGAAAAGAGCGCGAGATCCGTTGCTGACATGGCGTTTATGGCGAGGTCGTTGCCGATTCGATGCGATCATTCTGATGCGGGATCAGGGGCTGCGCCGACTGGTCAAAGCCATAAGAGGCGGTAGGATTGCTTATTTGATTCCCGACGAAGACTTGGGCGATGCCAATTCTCTATTTGCCCCTTTTTTTGACATCCCAACAGCAACAGTACCAGTCGTCGGGTGGCTGGCAAAATTGACCGATGCTGCGGTGGTGCCCGTGTTCACCCGTATGCTCGATAACGGTCGCTACGTGTTCGACATCAAGCCGCCACTGTCTGGATTTCCGCTTGGGAATGAGCAGTCAGACGCAGCAACGGTAAATTCGGTATTCGAAGCGGGGATCCGATCAGCGCCTGAACAGGCGCTATGGACGTTCAAATGGTTCAAAACACGTCCTGGTACCGACATATCACCCTACGACTGACTCCAGTCTCGAAGTATGAAATGAGCTATTTTCAATTGGAACCACGTTGAAAATTCTGGTCATCAAACAGACTTCCCTGGGCGATGTGCTGCATGCGACAGCTGCCCTGAGTGCAATTCGTGAAGCCCATCCGTCCGCCCATCTGACGGTATTGACGTCCACAGCCGCTCAAGAGCTCTTGACGCATAACCCGAAGATTGACGAGCTCATAATTTTTGACCGCTACGGCGTCAAACGTGACTGGTGGAGGCGACCGGGTTGGACCATTGAACAGTTTATGCAGACCCTCAGAGCCGTACGCCTGAACGAGTACGATCTGGCACTGGATCTTCAAGGCAGCTGGAAGACGGTGATTTTCCTGTGGGGTGCACGAGCCAGAAGACGATTGGTGAAAGGTCACTGGTGGTTCGCGGAGCGTTTTAGTCAGCCCGCGGTGCATGCCATAACAGAGATGGCCGGGGTACTTGAGCTGGCTAATATTCCGCTGGGGGCAGGTAAGATGGAAGTCGAGGTCGCACCACAGGTGCAGACTGCAGTCGACCGCATATTGAAGGGACTCTTAAGGCCTGGTTCAAAACTTGCGGTGTTCAGCCCAGTGACGCGCTGGCCCACTAAGAACTGGCCTATCGAAAATTTTCTGTCACTGGCCGAACGTCTGTCAGACGACTGGTTTATCCTGTTCACGGGCAGTGCTGAGGATCGTACGTTTCTGGAAATGTCTACAGGCACGCTATCATCCGAAAAGGGCAGCTGCCTGGCAGGTCGGCTGAGCCTGCCGGAATTCATTGAAGTCATTGGTCGGGCTGATCTTGTGTTAACCGGCGACAGCCTCACGATGCATCTGGCAGTGGCTAAGGCGCGCCCGCTCATCGCATTGTTCGGGCCGACAGATGAGACTCGGGTAGGCCCACTCGCCTCGGGTGAGGTGATTCGTGCAAATGTGGCTTGCGAGCGTTGTTATCTCAGGACCCGATGTCATCGGCGATGTATAGAAAAGATCACGGTACAGCAGGTCCTTGACGTGATTGAACACGGCATAAAGGAATTGTCTGCCGGGGAGGTGGTTGCATGAACACGTTACTCGGCAGGTGGTGAATTCCCTCAGTAGGTTTAATCAGGCTCGCCAGAAGGTGGGCGTCAGCAGTACCAGCAAGGTAAAAATTTCCAGCCTGCCCAGCAGCATGCTGACACATAGAATCCATTTGCCTGAGGCGCTGATTCCGGCGTAGTTGTCGGCGACGGCACCAAGACCTGGACCAAGGTTGTTCAAACAGGCTGTAACCGCAGAAAAAGCCGTAACGAGGTCGACTCCGGTCGCAGTCATCGCCAGTGCGAGTATCACATAGCTCAGTGTGTACAGTGCAAAGAAGCCCCAAACAGCATCGATAACCGATTCGGGAACCGGTTTTCCTCCAAGTTTTATGGGAATCAAGGCGTTGGGATGGATCAGTTGGTCGATCTCGCGGCGACCTTGTTTGTAGATAAGGATTGCTCGTATGATTTTCATGCCGCCAGCGGTTGAGCCAGCACAACCCCCAATGGCGCTCATCAAAATAAGCATGATCGGCAGAAAAGAAGGCCACCAGTGAAATCCGGTGGTGGTATAACCCGTCGTAGTGGCGATGGAGACAACCTGAAAAATTCCGTGCCAGAAGGTTGCTGCAGGGTCGTTGTAGGTATGGGTCAGTGTCAGGACAATCAGCGCCACGACCGTGATCGAAAATAGCACACCTAGAAAAACCCGGGCTTCTGGGTCTTTGAGGTAGGTTAGAAGCTGCCGCGCGCGCAGCACACTAAAGTGAAGTGCAAAGTTGATACCGGCCACAATCATAAAGACTACGGCAATCCCGGCAATGACGGGACTGTCAAAGAATCCAATACTCTGATCATGAGTAGAGAACCCACCGATCGCTACGGTAGAGAAGCTGTGTCCGATGGCATCGAAAACACTCATGCCAGCTAACCAGTAAGCGAGCGCACAGGCAACTGTTAATCCCAGATAGATGTACCAGAGCGCCTTTGCAGTTTCCTTGATTCTGGGGGTAAGTTTTTTATCCTTGACAGGGCCTGGCACCTCGGCTCGGTAGAGTTGCATCCCCCCAATACCCAGCATGGGCATGACTGCTACGGCCAGCACGATGATGCCCATACCACCGAGCCATTGAAGCTGTTGCCGGTAATACAAAAGAGAGGTCGGTAGATGATCCAGTCCGGTTAGCACAGTTGCCCCGGTCGTGGTCAGACCCGACATAGACTCGAAAACTGCATCGGGCAGAGACATGGCAGGGTCAATGGAAAGTAGAAAGGGAATGGCACCAAAGCCTGCTAATACTGACCAGAACAGGACCACGATCAAGAATCCATCACGCAGTCTGGGTTCGTTTCTGTGTCGATGAACGGGCAACCAGAACAACAGGCCGACTGCCAGTGTGATCAGATAAGCGATGACAAAAGACTGCGTGCTACCGTCCTGGCTTACTATACTGATTGCAAGTGGTGGCAGAAGAGTCGTACTGAAAAGTGTCAGCAGAATCCCTACGATCTTCAAGACAGCCTGATGTTGCACTCGAGTATTCCGGAGATTCAGACGAAGGTTACCTTCACCTGGAATAGTCTCTCGACATCGCGAATATGCTTTTTGTCGATCACGAACAGGATAACGTGATCCTCAGCCTCGATAATGGTGTCATGATGGGGAATAATGACTTCCTGATTGCGCAACAGAGCACCGACCCTAGTACCTGAGGGAAGTGAGAGTTCTTCTATACGACGACCGACGACATTGGAGCTTGTCGCATCGCCGTGAGCAATCGTTTCTATTGCTTCGGCGGCACCGCGACGAAGCGAATGTACGGCAATTGTATCGCCACGCCGGATGTGAGTGAGCAGCGACCCAACCGTAATAAGACTGGGGGAGATAGCGACATCCAACACACTGCTTTCAATCAGGTCGACGTAAGCTGAACGGTTGATCAGTGCCATAGTACGGCGAGCACCCAGCCGTTTTGCTAGCATAGCCGAAAGGATATTGGCTTCGTCATCATTGGTGAGTGAACAGAAGACATCCATGGCGTCAATATTTTCCTGTAGCATGAGGTCCTCATCGGCAGCATCTCCACGAAGAACGATGGTTGCATCCAGCTGTTCCGCAACCTGGCGCGCCCTTTCCGCCCCGTGTTCTATCAGTTTGACCTGGTAGTTGTTCTGCTCGAGGGTTCTGGCTAGCTGCAGACCGATTTTGCCGGCACCCGCCAACATGATGTTCTGGCTCGGTGCTTCCACAGCGCAAAATTCACTCATGACAATAGGTATGTGGGGCGCAGCGGCAACTATGAACACTTCGTCATCGGGTTCGATAACTGTATCCCCTTCAGGGATGAACGGCCTGTTATGACGGTAGATGGCTGCAACGCGGGCTTCAACAGTGGGTAAGTCTTCACGAATCGTGCGCAGTTCGCGGCCCACCAGTGGCCCGTCATGGTATGCTTTAAGGCCTACAAGTTGTATCTTTCCCCCAGCAAAATCGACAACCTGAAGAGCACCGGGATACTCGATGAGGTGCAGTACATGTTGTGTGACCAACTGTTCCGGGCTGATGATGACGTCTATCGGTATCGATTCGTCTGAAAATATCTCTCTGTGTGTCAGAAACTCAACAGAACGAATACGGGCGATCTTTTTGGGGGTCCGGAACAGCGTGTAGGCGACCTGACAGGCTGCCATGTTGACTTCGTCCTGGTCAGTGACGGCGAGAATAAGATCCGCGTCCGGACCTCCAGCTTGTTCCAGAACGCTTGGATGAGATGCTGATCCAACGATCGTCCGGATATCGAGCCGATCCTGCAGGCCTTCCACTTGTGATGCAACGTTATCGATCAGGGTGATGTCGTTGTCCTCTCTGGCGAGGATCTCGGCAGTTGAGATGCCGACCTGACCTGCACCGAGGATAATGATCTTCATTCGATGTCCAGATGCATGACTAAGCGGCTTGTTTCAAGCTCGATTCTTGACTGACTTGGGACTGATGCCCAAGCCTTTGAGTTTTCTGTAAAGGTGTGTGCGTTCCATCCTGCATCGTTGTGCAAGTTCCGTCATATTGCCGTTTGTTCTGAGGAGGTGATAATTGAAGTAGTCCCGTTCAAACTGTTCCCGTGCCTCCCGCAAAGGTTGATCGAAGTCCGGATCAACTCGTCCGGTTGTTTCGGTGAATACCGGGGTTGCTGCACTGCCCATGGTCTCTCGGGTTTCGTCCGCGTCAATTTCCTCACTGCTCGAGGTGATTAGCATTCGATGGATGAAGTTACGCAGTTCTCTGATATTGCCCGGCCACGGTCTATTACGAAGGTAATTTACGGCAGCTGTTGAGAAGCGGTGGAATGAGAGATTTTCTGATTCCAAGATCTGGTTGGTGTAATAGCTTATCAGGTCCGGTATATCTTCCCGATGTCTTCTCAGTACCGGAACGTCGATTGGAACGGCATTAAGGCGATAGAACAGATCTTCTCTGAATGTGCCCTCTCGTATCTTTGATTCAATATCCTGATTCGACGTGGCGAAGATTCTGATGTCGAACTCAACAGGTGTTTTCCCACCGACCCGATAGAAGCGACTCTTTTCCAGCGTGCTCAGTAGTTTCTCCTGAATCTCGAGGTCAAGGTCACCGATTTCGTCCAGTACCAGGGTGCCACCCTGAGCCTGTTCAAATCGCCCGGCCTGTATGGAATCGGCATCTTCATAGCCGAAAAGTTCTATGGCAATGCGCTCCCGGGGTACCGAAGCCAGGTTGACTTCGACAAAGGCCTGCTCCTTACGCCGACTGGCTCGGTGCAGCGCGCGAACCACAACGCCCTTGCCGCTGCCGCGCTCACCTCGGACCAGTACCCAGCTTTCGCCCGGCGCAAGTCGATCAATCTGTTGTTTTAGTTCTTGGATAGCCGGACTGTGACCGACAAGTTCTGTTACCGGTTCTAACTGGCGTCTGAGCTGGGTGTTTTCCGCAGACAGTTGCCGGCTTTCAAGCGCACGTTCGACCGTAACCAGCAGTTTGGCAGTAGACAGTGGTTTTTCGAGAAAATCGTACGCCCCGAGTCGCAAGGCATCGACGGCTGTTTCTACGGTACCATGGCCTGAGATCATGATGACAGGAGGCCGATTGCTACTCTGCTCGCACCACTCGGTGAGAAGGGTGATGCCATCGGTATCGGGCATCCAGATATCGAGCAGCACCAGATCAGGACTGAGACGGTTGAATTTTTCTCGTGCCTCAGACCCGTCACCGGCCGAGTCCACTCTATAACCTTCGTCTTCGAGAATTTCGCTGACGACGCCCCGAATAGCGGGCTCATCATCGACGACTAGGACAGTTTGATTATTCACGTTTGCCTTGTCGTTCGTCTATCGAGGTGCCCTGAGACTGGGTCACAGGCAGGTGAATTATAACGACAGCACCACCTTTGGGCAGATTTGTTGCCCGCATGGTGCCACCGTTTTCCTCGATTATCCGGCGGCTTATCGGTAGTCCCAGTCCACTGCCGGAGATTTTCGTGGTGACGTAGGGTTCAAAAATTCGGTCCAACAACTCCGCCGGGAAACCCGGCCCGTTATCCTGAAGTTCCAGCACCAAAAAATTATCATTAGCGTGATCTATTCGCGTACTCAGTTTCAGTTCACCTCCTTTGTCACCCAGTGCATCGGATGCATTGATAATCAGATTATTCAGTACCTGCCGAACCCCGGTCGGGTCAGTCATGACCAGCGGCAGGTCATCAGTAAGGTCAAACAGGAACCTGATCTTGGTTAAGTGAGCGATATGGAGTTCTGTGATGTCCCGAATCAACGTATTGATGTCCAAGCACTTGGGTCGCGAGTTCACCGGTTGTGCATAGTCAGAGAACGCATCGACCATTGACTTCATCGATTCAACCTGTTGGACAATCGTCCGGGTTGCACGATCCAGTATTTCTCGATCGTCTTTCTCGATTTTGTCGAGATATCGTCGCCTGATTCGTTCGGCAGAAAGTTGTATCGGGGTCAATGGGTTTTTGATTTCATGAGCAAGACGGCGGGCGACCTCGCCCCAGGCCGCATCGCGCTGCGCTTTGATCAACGCTGTCGCATCATCAAACACAACAACGCAGCCGGATTCTGTTTCCGTACCAGAAAGTTTGGTACTGCTGCATACCAGAGTTTGTGGGCCCAATGGCGAGTTTATACTGATCTCTTTTTGCCACTCAGAAACATCATCACTTATACCTTGGTCTATCATGTCCAGCAATGGTTTGGCAGTTGGCAGAGCATTGATCATCTCGGCAATGGAAGATTCGACAAAAGTGCCCAGCGGTGTGTGCAGTATGCGTTCGGCAGCGGCGTTGTGCGTACGGAGTTGCCGATGGCTGTCAAACGACATGACACCGGATGACAGGTGAGCGAGTACGGTTTCAAGATAGGCTCTTTGTTTTTCTGCTTCAATTTGACTGTTTCGTACCGCAGTCTGGGCGCTGCTGATTTCCTGAGTCATACGGTTGAATGAGCTGACCAGAACACCGAGTTCATCTCCACTAGTCACTGGCAGCTGTTTGCCATAGTCTCCTTGAGCGACAGCTTGCGTGCCTTCAGCAAGGTCCCGCAGTGGGGCGACCAGCCTTCTGGCGAGATAGATCGCAATCAACAACGAGATGAGCAGTGTCATCAGCGTTACGAGTGAAAGGGTCAGGACAAAACTGAATGTCAACGGGCGTCGCAGATACTGCAGTTTTTCATATTCCGCATAGGCTGCCTCTACGCTTTGTCCCAGTCGCGAATACCTTAGGGGCAGCGGGTCGATAACCAGCAAAACACGATCAGTATCTCCAACCTGGCGTCCGGTTATACGTATAGCTACGCGTAGCTGCAGTCCGCCACCGGCAATTGGTTCCATCTCGGAATAGACCTTACCCTGGCGGAGTTGGCGGATCACTCGCTCGTCGGGGACATTCGGAATGAGTGAAATTGCATCCTTGCTGCTGGAGGCAAGTATTTTTCCCGACATCGAATGAAGGCTCATTTCCTCGAAATCACTTGCTTGACGAAGCTCATCGAGAAGCTGAAAGACTTCGAAACTGGACTCAGCATTCTGGATCTTGTCCGCATCATCACGCAGCTGGTCAACGACATCCAACTTGATCGATTCGAGTGAACTGCGGCCCAGCAGTAATGCATCGTCGAGTGCTTGTTCGATCTGCACATCGAACCAGCTGTCAATTCCCCGGCTGAGAAACTGCACAGCAAAGTAATAAACCACAGCGAGTGGAATCAGCGCCAGCACGGCGAAGGTCCCAACAAATCGCAGGGTAAGTCTGGAACCGAGGACCCTTGCCCGAAACTGTCCTATCAGTCGCCAAATCTGAAATGCGCTCATCAGCGCTAGCAGGCCAATTCCGATGACATTCAGCAGAATAAGAGCGGAATAGAAATCCCCAAACAGTTCGTCGTTTCCCGCGGCGCGACTCAACAATACCGAGGCAATCAGCAGGAATGCTGACAGCAGGAGGGTGAAGCCTGGTCCAAGTAATTGCGAGATCATCGACCGACTTGCCATTGTTGCCAGCCGCTATCAAGGTGCCAGGACGGAAAGAAGAGTGTGGCGAGCTTTAACGCGCCGGGAAGCAGGCTTCTGTCAAGCTCGAGTTGTACCCGTATAGACATCGGATCAGTCTGATTTACGCCGGTGGGGATTTGTTCCTGTACCGTCACTTTCCTAATGCTGAACAGCGTATCATAGAGACTGGTAAACGCCTGGAACTCCCCCCCGACCGGTTCCAGCAGCGTATACCGATTCGACAGGGCGTGGTACTGAATTCGAAAAGGGTACTGCCACTTGGCCGCGCTGATGTGCCAAGGCCATGCTGACTCTTTTACAAGTGATACATTGAGATTGATCGTTAACGGTATACCGTTGAGCAAAGCTTTGGCGGGTTCAGGGCCCAGGTCCAGTAACAGCGTCATCTGGGTTTTTATCATACCGGCAGCGGTGAGCGAACGCCCTGAAAGAACACTGAGGTCTGCCGAGGCAGAAGCGGGAAGCAGCGCGATGATCAGTGCCGCACCTAGCCGGTTCGTAACCCATTGGTGCCACATCGACTTTGTCTGAATCACGAGCGAATGATCATTGCGTGAAACCGAGGTGGTGAGTGTACAGCTTTGCCAGAACAGTCCCGGATCTTCAGCACTTTTGCACAATAGCATAGTACAGTCCATCTCCCTCGGAGCAGGGCAAAAACTGACGGCCGAATCGAGTGCTTTCTCCTAGAGAGTAGTCGCTGGGGACCGAGCACGCATCTTTGGTGTTCTCCAACAGAAGCTCAATAACTGCGTCATTTTCGGCAGGAAAGATTGAGCAGGTGATGTATAACAGACAGCCGCCACGACGAAGGAGTGGCCAGAGTTGTTGGATCATGTTCAGCTGGTTGCATGAAAAACGGGGGATATCGGTGTGGCGGCGCAGTACCCGGATATCGGGGTGCCGACGTATAACACCACTGCCGCTACACGGCGCGTCAAGGATGATTCGGTCGTAGGGTTTACCGTCCCACCACCGGTCTGGTTCCGTGACATCGCCATCGATGATGTCTACGTGGCCCTTAAGTCTTTGAATGTTCTCGCGGATCAGATTGGTGCGATCAGGAAGATCAATGGCTGTGATCGAGGTCGTATCTGTTGCCAGTTCATACAGCTGGCCAGTCTTACCGCCCGGCGCTGCACAGGCATCCAGGACACGCAGGCCTTGAAGCGGGCCTAGAAAGCAGGGACTCAGTTGTGCTGCTGCATCCTGTACTGATACAAGCCCGTCAGAAAATCCCGGCACTCTCAAAACAGAACGAGGTTTTGCGAGCGTAATTGCCCACGGACTTAAGTTTGAAGCGGTCGAGTCTACCCCTGCTTCAGCCAGGCGCAGCATGTAGTTACTTCTGGAGGTGAACTGAGTGTTTACCCGGAGTGTCAACGGCGGTCTCGAGTTGTAGGAGTCAACGATGTCTTTCCAGTCGTCTGGCCAGGCTTCGCGCAGACAGGACAGTAGCCACATCGGAGTTGCATATTGTGCTTCTTCTTGTTCTGCTGTTATGAACGCAGGATCTCTCAGGTGAGCGCGTAGTACCCCGTTGACTAGATTTTTTGCATGCCCTCGACCGAGTAGGTTGGCAGCTTCAACAGCGCCCGAAGTGATGGCGTAGTCAGGTGCATTAAGGTGTTCGTACTGATAAAAGGCGCACAACAGAAGATTTTCGAGAATCGTGTCCTGAGAGCGGATCGGCTTGTGAAGTTTCTGCTGCAGCAGGCGGCGGTAACGATAGGCCCAGCGAACACTGCCCCAGGCAATTTCACGAATTTCTGAGTGATTTTGAGCGGGCTGGAGTTTGAGTCTTTTGACGGCGGTCGAATCTAGGCTGTGTCCGTGGTGCAGAACATCGTTCACAATGTTCGCTGCCGTCGCGCAAGTTTCAGGACTTGGCATCGATCTTAGGTTCGTGGTGGAAGTTTTGACCAGGACTGATCGGGTGACCGTTCAGATAAGCACCGACAGACATCGGTTTCCTGCCCGGGGACTGTACCTCTATCAGATCGAGTGTACCCTGGCCGGTCTGTACTCGAATAAAGTCAGGATCTGCTTCGATGATCGTACCTGGCGGCGCTTCCGAGCTTGGTGGACCTTCAATCGAGTGTCTTACGAGCAAAGTGCTATTGCCCAGTCGCGTTCTGCACAGTGGACGTGGATTGAATGCTCTGACCTTGCGTTCCAGTACCATTGCTGAATTGTGCCAGTCCAGATACGTCTCTTCGGTTCGTATTTTTTTGGCATAGCTGGCTTTTTCATGGTCCTGTGCAGTTGCTGTTGCTGTTTCACGGGTGATCGCCGGTAGCAGCCTGATCAGTTCCTGCGCACCCAGATCGGCCAGCCGTTGGTGCACGGTGCCACTGGTGTCGTTGCTGAGGATCTGGGTTGACACTTGTGTCAGGATGTCGCCACTGTCGAGTTGTTCATTGATCCTCATCAGGCTAATGCCGGTTTCGTGGTCGCCGGCTTCGATCGCGCGTTGGATGGGTGCGGCTCCCCGCCATCGGGGAAGAAGCGAGGCGTGTACATTGATGCAGCCATGGCGAGGTATGTCCAGAACTGCTTGCGGTAGGATCAGGCCATAAGCCACCACGATGAGAAGGTCGGGTTCAAGTGCGGCAAGATAAGGAATCTCTTCTGAAAGCAAGGTGGGCTGTCTTACCGTCAAGCCCGCGTCCACAGCAATTTCCCGAATAGGACTGGGACGAGGCTTGCGTCCTCGTCCTGCCGGCCGATCAGGCTGGGTATAGACCGCCAGTAAATCCAATGGTGCCTGTAGCAGCGCCTGAAGACTCGGTGCTGCGAAGTCAGGCGTGCCTGCAAATATCGTGCGCAGCGACACTGGTCTAGACGGAGGACATGGTTTAGTAAGCTGTTGCTCGATCCTTCTGATCAGGGCGCTCGTTCTCGCGAGCTTCCTTCAACAGTCGCTTGCGAATCCGGTCCTGTTTCAGGCGAGACAGATAATCCACGAAAACCTTGCCATCGAGATGGTCTATTTCATGCTGGATACAAACCGAAAGCAGTTCCGAAGCGTCGAGTCGAAACGATTCTCCTTCCCGGTTTAAAGCGCTGACCGTTATTCTCTCGGCACGCAATACTGGTGCAACGATCCCAGGAACGGATAGACAACCTTCTTCGGTCTCTATTTCACCCTCTAAAGTTTCGATGATCGGATTGATGAATACCATCAACTTGTCGCGATTTTCTGACAGATCCATCACGATGACTCGTTTTGGAACATTGACCTGGATTGCTGCGAGCCCGATACCCGGTGCGGAGTACATGGTCTGGGCCAAGTCGTCCACTAGCGTGACTACGCTGCTGTCAACCGCTTCGACTGGTTTTGCGACTGTGCGCAGTCGCGAGTCCGGGTAGACAAGAATGTTGAGCAGTGCCATGACGTAGGTGCGAAATTTGTGACGTAGTACGGTTGGAAATCTGGGTTGTTAGACCCTAGACTAGGCAATCAGGTTTTGGGATTTGCATGGTTAAACGTGAATTTTAACGGAATTCTCTATAGGACTCTAACGCCTATGAAGCGTTCTTTAGGTCATTCAATGTCGAAGTTCGGCCTGAAGGCACTGGGTCGAGTGGAGGCGCGGCGGGTTATCTGTGCCGGGTTGGCATCTGCGATTTTTCTGCTTGGTGCTGTAATTCCAGTCCGCAGTGATACCAATCTGTTACCCGGAGCACCGCTAAAGGTACTGCGGCTGGTTCTTGGCCAGGGAGACGCCGGTGTCCAGCTAAAGGTACTGCGGGTGGAGAAGATGAGTCCACGGCTTCGAGTTGTTGATCAGAACAGGTCGGTACCCAGTATTGCGCCGGATGTGATACAGCCATTTCTGGTGTCAGCTGAGATACAGCAGACGGCAGAGCTGCCGGATTCTGGGTACGTGGTGGCTGGTACAGAGGGTGAGATAAACCTCGGCCAGTTCGCCCGGTTTTACGCGCGAGATCTGCCGTACTCATCTGCAGGGGATTATCATGTGATGCGTTTTGGTGAGCGTTTCATCGATCCAGACAGCGGTGAGCATCTGGGTCGTGCCGTTATCCGTATTGGTACAGCCAATCTAATCTCAGGCGACGAGCTCAGCATATTGGAACTGGTTTACAGCCATGAAGAGGTTGTGGCAGGTGACCGTCTTGTTCCGGTGAAGGAGGATGCTGGGTTGCCTTATTTGTTCCCACGCATACCGGAGGTGAATCTGCAAGGCCATATTGTAGGGATAGCAACCGGGGTTCGAGAGGCGGGTCTGTTTTCAGTGGTCACGGTTTCTGTGGGCACAGAGGACGGGGCACAGCCAGGCGATGTGTTGCAGGTTTCTCGTCCAGCCACTGCCAACGATTCAGTGGCGTCGAGACCGGTCGAACTGACCGGGCATAGCTCGGCATACGTGATGATTTTCAAGGTATTTCACAAGGCCAGCTTTGCGTTGATCATCCGAGCCCGTCGGCCAGTCAATTTACACGATCATATTTCTATCCCAGGGCAGTCGAGCGATATTTAAAAACGCGCAAACAGACAGGACGTCTGTTTGTTCCGGGCTGGCAGGTTGTCACGTCTGCCGGCTTGCGCCCTGTAACGGTTTGTGGATACGAAGTCCAAGGACGGTCTTTTGTCTGAGCGCAGCGAATAGTGGATTGAATTTGCGCGGTTAGAACTTCCGCAATCGGTCAAGCGGAAACTTCTCTCACATTTCTCAGAACCAGCTGAGATACTGGCTGTAAAAACATCCGCTCTCGAATCCATTACCGAGAGTCGGTGGCCACACTCGAGCGTGGCATTCTTGGCGGGGCTATTCTGGATGTGACGACGCCGGAACCACTGCCGCCAGATTCGAAACTCTGGCATACCCAGAATCTCATCATTACGCCACATGTCTCATCCGACGACGATGCGAACTATACAGACCTGACGTTGGACCTACTATTTAGGAACCTGGGTAGGTATCTCGAAGGTCGCCCACTCATTAATCGAGTGAGACCGAAACTGGGGTATTGAAGACTTGTTTGTCTGCACTCTGATCGCATAATGAAAATTTCAGGTGTTCGTGTACGATTCACCCTCTGATCACCAACTTATTTTTTGACCGGCTAACTTACCATGCGGGTGATGACA
Source organism: Gammaproteobacteria bacterium (assembly GCA_022450155.1). Classification (NCBI taxonomy): domain Bacteria; kingdom Pseudomonadati; phylum Pseudomonadota; class Gammaproteobacteria; species Gammaproteobacteria bacterium. The sequence goes on from JAKUQR010000029.1 coordinate 32,652, forward strand.
ACAATTCCGCAGCACGATCTCCACCAGATTCCTAAGGTGGTACGGGAGATCGAAGCGAACGGATATGACGGTGTCTGCACGCTGGAAAACCGCCATGATCCTTTTTTGCCTTTGGGCATTGCTGCAATTAACACTCGGAAGCTGGAACTGTCGACTGGTATCGCCATTGCATTTTCGCGCAGCCCCATGGCTGTTGCTAATATCGGCTGGGATCTGCAATCGGCATCCGGCGGGCGCTTTGTACTGGGCCTTGGCAGTCAGGTCAAAGGACATAACGAGCGTCGCTTCAGTGTTCCGTGGTCTCCACCCGCGCCTCGACTACGCGAATATGCACACGCGCTACGCGCCATCTGGTCTACCTGGAAAACTGGAGAGCCACTGAACTTCGAAGGGCAGCATTATCGTTTTACCCTGATGACACCGAATTTCACGCCAGAACCGATGGACAGTCCGGCGCCGCCGATTACGGTTGCGGCAGTCGGTCCTGCGATGATGAAAGTGGCTGGGCAGGCCTATGACGGCGTGCGCCTCCACCCTTTTTGTACTCGACGGTATCTGGAAGATACTGTGATACCGACTCTTGAAAACGCTCTTGTGAGCGTTGGGCGTCAGCGAAAACGTTTCGAGATTTCAGGGGGTGGTTTTATCGCCACGGGAGCAGATGATGAGGCGGTGGCCAAGATGTTTGAGTGGGTGCGTATCCGTATAGGGTTTTACGGTTCGACCCGAGCGTACTGGCCAGTTCTCGAAGCGCATGATCTGGAAGAGTTGGGCTTGAAGTTGAACCAGATGTCTAGAAACAACCAATGGGATCAGATGGCCCAAGAAGTGACTGATGACATTGTGCATTTGTTTGCCGCTGTGGGACGCCACGACGAGATTGCCGAGGCGATTAAAGAACGTTTCGGCGGTATTTCGGACGCTGTTTACGACAGTGCGTCATCGGAGTTGCGCGGTGGACTGCCTGCCGACGTCATTCAGGACATTCAATGTATTCCATCGCCCTTTATTGGTTTCGCCGATCAGAAAGGCGTCGGTGGCGCGGTACGAACAAGCGGTTACTGAGTTTTTTCGGTACTCCAGCGATCAAGAATCGCGTGTGCATCTTTGCCTGAGCCCATGTCGTGATTATGATTTGGCCGTTTGGCGGTCAGTTCAATGACGTAGCCATTGGGATCTCTAAAATAGATCGAGTCGATGAATCCATGATCGGAAATCCCCCGCGTCTCGATCCCGTTTGCGATGCCTTTGTCCATCATCTCCTGCAGCCGGTCGTGTTCGACCTCAAGCGCAATGTGCAGATCAAAGTCGCGCTGGTCTTTAAACTCGAACGGTGTCTGCGGGTCGTCAAAAAAGGCAAGAAACGACCCGTCTCTCATCTGGTAGAACGTGTGCAGCACCTGGGTGCCACGTCCGGTCATGGTGGTACCGATCTCCAATGAATGAACCAGTGGTAGCCCTAAGAAATCTTCATAGAAACAGCGGGTTTTTTCGGAATCCCGGCAGCGATAAGCATTGTGATGAAGGCCCTTAATCATGGTGTTCGTCCTGTGGTGTTCGTGCCGTACATTGTGTCTGTTCAGCCCGTGAGCTTGTCTGTGTGTACCCCGTCACGCTCAGCCGCGAGATGTGCCTGTGTGACCCGCCCGTACAGTTCACGGGTGCGGTGTACACTGCCGATCATACCGGATTTTTCTGCGAACGACATGATCAGCAGTAACCGGGAGGAAGCATTTGATGTCTACGCGATGTCATGATGGCAATTCTATGTTAGGTTGAAAGCACCTCAGAAGGGATGGTTTACCAGCAGCTATCCTTATCATCCCCGGTCGCGCTTTGCTCGCCGAGGTGGGTCAGTGTCAGTGTTTTGCAGTCGGTGTCATCGGCTTGTTCGTTCTGTGGGGTTGCGGTCAGCGTAAAGGTCGATGGGGTAGGGACGGATGCACCGATCACGTAGAACCCCTGGGCGGAGATGACCGTACCACTGGCGGAAACACTGCAGTTGACGTCGTCGTATTTGGAAAACTGGGTATAGCAGCGTTCGAGTTCCTGGGCTACCTGCATCAGCTTTGCCTGCCCGTCGGCTCGACGGGAGCGGGTGACATAGTCTGAATACATGGGGATCGCGATTGCCGCGAGTATGCCGATGATCGCGACCGCAATCAGTAGTTCAATCAGGCTGAAGCCCTGATATCTATTGGGGATTTGACGCATGGATTGTTCGAAGCGGTCTGCAATGTCGTAGGCCTGACTGGTGGCATGGGAGCGGTGCAGGGCGCTGGTGTTGTACTTGAGCCCGCTCGCCATCAATGCGGCCAGTGCCAGCAGGCCAAAAGAAAAAACTGCCAGGGTGATCATCACCTCAATCAGACTCAGGCCTTTCTGGCGCAGCACGTTCATGGTGATGGTGTACAGCTGTTCTGAGAAGAGTCGGTGGCGATCAAGTTCCGGCTTCGGCCGGTGGCGATTACATCGATGGCACGAGCATGGTCTCCGAAACCGCGCTGGTCACACAAAATAAACGTGCCCGATTGCGGATCTCCGTTGACCTTCTGTGCACGGCCGTCGTAGTCAAAGGACACATAGTCACGCACGTCAGTGGTGCCGCGCAGCGTATTGTCGCCGTCAAGAGCAACATGGATCTCTAACCGGGTCTCCTCCTCGTCGAGTACGGAATCGTTATTCGTATCGACGAAAACCACCCAACCGTCTTCCCATAGGGTGCCGCTGCAGCCGCCGCTGGCAGTGCCGGGGCACGTGACCACGCGGGTACTGCGGTTGATGGCTTCAGTCCGGGCGAATACCAGTGACGTGGTCAGCGCGGCCGCCTGCGTCCGAATGCGATTATTTAGGACGAAGTTCTGCAGAGACGGTGCAGCAATTACAGCGACGATTGCGAGGATCGCCACCGTGATGAGAAGTTCTATCAGCGTAAAGCCGTGATAGCTGTCATAGGATTTGGGTGGTGCGTAGAAACTCATGGGTAAACGTGGGCGGTTGTCAGTTCGAGTTGTAATGATTCAAATTTCGAAGACCCTACCGGGCATTGTAATCAAGGCCATAAGTACTCGTCTGATCCGCCGCTGTCTATGTACCTGGTTCAGTGATGGCACAATAGCGTATTCAGTGGTACTGCAGGAGTTCCGAGAGAACATGAAAATCAGTGTGGTCATCCCCGTGTTTAACGAGTCCGCCACCTTGCCTGAGATCGTGGCCCGGGTTCGGGCTGTCGATGTGGATCAAGAGATCATCCTGGTCGATGACTGTTCGACGGATGGCAGTCGTTCACTGATCGAGACATTTTCACACGACGACGATATTGTCGGTATTTATCATGAGACAAACCAAGGCAAAGGCGCAGCCCTCAGGAGCGGTTTTTCGCATGCTCGCGGTGATTTGGTCCTGGTACAGGATGCAGACGTCGAATATGACCCGCGTGATTATCTGAAACTGCTGGAACCGATCGAAAGCGGACGCGCAGATGTGGTCTACGGCTCGCGCTTTGTCGGTGGGGAGTCACACCGGGTACTCTATTTCTGGCATTCCGTGGGAAACCG
>JAKUQR010000030.1 GCA_022450155.1 Gammaproteobacteria bacterium
CAGAATAGTCTGATTGCCTAAGAGGGGGTTTTAGCTCATCGTTAACTCAAAGAGGAGACGATGATGACGGACAATGCATTGCACTTTGGCTTTTGCAACACTAAATATCTTAAATTCTTACAGTATCAAAGAATCAATCACTTACTGGCTGCAATTCACGCAAACTTACGCATAATTTATTCAGAACATCGCCTTGACCCGGCAATCTTCGCACCGGTGCAGTGATTTCAGGCCATCTCCCTGAAACATCCGGTGCCCTTTAAGCTTTTCCTCCATTTTGGCCACCATACTCTGAGTTGTGAACGGCTTGCCACAATCTATACAGTGAAAAGGTGACTCCTCGTTTACGGTTCGAGCCCGCATTCTTTGTTCAGCGTTAAGCAACAAGCGCGCATGCAGTGAAATTGCACCTTCCGGGCAGGCACGTTCACAAATTCCGCATTGAACACAATTCCATTCCAGAAACGTCAATCTGGGACTTTCCTTATCATCGCCCATTGCCCCGGAAGGACAAACTGATACACAGGCCATACAAAGCGTACACGCATCGGTATCGATATCCACCGTACCGAACGGGGAACCGTTGGGAAGATCAACAACATCTTTGCTGACATTTGCTGTTTGAATCAGATGATCAAACGCAAATCGAAGTACGACCCGTTTCTCGTCTAGCCCGCCATAAGTGGCAGCGAGCGCAATCCCATTGGCCGGGTCTACCGCCAGGCTGTCCGGATTGGAGAGGTGCTCGACATCTATCAGGCGAACGCAAGTGCCCGAATAGCCCAGCCCTTCCAGTAGCACGCCTGCCAGCTTGACCTGTGACTCCAGTGCGGTCAGTGTGGAAGGTGGTGTGTGCGTTGTTGTCACAATCATGACAGACCGTGCACCGTAAGCAAGTGCTGACAGCCAGACTTCAATACCTGTTGAACCCGTTTCCTCGATCCGCCAAGGAATAATATCAGCAGCCATATTACCAACCGCATCCTCAACTGCACTGCCGGCATGTTCACTGGCGAACAGCAATAACGCGGCGGCTTTATCTGTAGCTTCACGAAAGCTACTGAGCAGTCGTCGTAGACTGTCTAATGTACGGGTCAGGTTGGGATAGGCGTAGGTCATCGCACCCGTCGGACACACCGCAGCGCACGACCCCAAACCGTGACACAGGTAAGGATCTACCGCGATACGTTCAGCCAGAGAGGTGAGCGATCCTGTCGGACAAGCATCGATGCACTGGGTACAACCCACTATCCCGCGTTCACCGTGGGCGCAGATGTCGGAGTTGTATTGCACATAACGCGGTTTTTCAAAGGTCCCATTAAGGTCGGGTATATCCAATAGTGCCTGATCAAGTCTCGATGAATCCCCAGCCGGCGCAAAATAGCCCGGTGGCAACAATTCGGTTCTGAGCAACGGATCTCGAGCAAGGTCAAGGACTATGTCGATTCCGCCACCCGCCAGATTCATGGCCTTCGCTAACTCCACCTCTTTCTGACCTCGCTCAATAATCACCTCGAAGTTACCCAGATGACCATATATTTGTTTCGGTTTGCCAAAAACAACTGGGACATCCTGGCCGGCAACTTGACGCTTCTCGTAACCTGTCGGTGGGGACGACGTATTGTCGATGGCGTCTGTCGCGAGTACGAAACAGGTCACAGACCCGACAAGACTCTCAGCCACCGACAACGCAGAGGGTTCCGGACCGATGATCAGAACCAGGCCGGCTGAAGTGTACGAAACCAGCGATGTGGGCTCTGCGCTGCCTTTCAGCCCGTGCAGCAGAGCTGTGCGCCGCGCCTGCGCCAATTGATTTTCCCCGGGCAGATCAAAACCGAGATAGTCGATGATTGCTGTGTCTGAATCAGTCATCCGGGTTTGACACCTTCGCTATCCCTTGCGCCATTGCTGGCAGTCTTATCTGTTTCTTCTTCGGTCTGCGCTATCCTGGCATCATTGGGGGATGTTTTGATGTCACCGCACTGATCATCATTGCCTACAACCTGGTCCTCCGCCGGGGTTTGCCCGGGTGCAAGGCTTTCCCCGTCTGCAGCAAGCGCCTCCTGGGCCCGCTGCGCCTCAAGCTCCGCCCTATGCCACATATCGGCTATCATAACGTCGCCCAATGGCTCAAAAACGGTAAAATCTTCATCGTAGTCGTCCAATCCATCTCGCACGTTGAAAGCCGCAAGATGAAACATCTTGCGTAGGGCTTACTTGCGCAGCACCTTGCTGACTTCAGGGGAAAGAAAACTACTGAAATCATTGTCTTCGCCGAGTGTGTCCAATGGCGGCATGTCAGCATCAGTCAATGGATTTTCAGCAGCCTCCTCCGAATCGACGTCAGCGGCTACTTGATCCCTACCCTGTTCTTGACCGGAACTGTCCAGTTCACCCTCGCGGGACATCTGTTTGCAGTTCGACCAGTGCCTGAAAAAACTATGTGGCTCGTCTTCCATGGACACCCTATCACCCTCCCTGCAAGGGACGGCGAACTCGATGTCAAATCCACCATAAAGGTATTGCCAAATACCGTCATCTTCACGGATCAGTGTCGATTCCGTTTCGCCGCCATTGTGATTTCCGCCGATAACACCCACTACTGACCAACTGTCAGCCAGCCCCGGTTTGTCATGAAACGATTTTCGCTCCACAATAACAGACACTTAAAACCGTGTAGGTCCCGGGGTTTTGATGGTTGCAAGGTTTGCCATAGACCATCACTATACTGGTCAAGACAGAAGCACTCAATTGTGACGAGTAAAGATGGGACGACAGCAAACAGATCTTGGTCAACCGCCGACAGTTCATCGACCTATTTTGTCGAACGAAGGACTGCCTGCAACATACCCCGTCGAAGCGCGAGACGAGTACGGCGACCGACGCGATCTGCGTGTAGCTGGAGAGTTTCCTCTGACCATCAAAGTTGATGGGCGTGAAGTCGTGACTTTAATGACGCTGGGCACCTACCCGGAGAAACTCACACTGGGATATCTGCGCAACCAGCGACTTATCGACCACATCGAAGAGATCGCAGAGGTTAGAGTCGACTGGGAGCGGGAAACCGCTGATGTCATCACAACGCACGGTGAGGGCATCACTAACTTACAGGAAAAAATCTCCAGCCGTATTGTCACCAGTGGCTGTGGTCAGGGTACCATATTCAGTTGCACCCTCGACAAACTCTACGACACTCGTCTGCCTCGTGTTGAGATACTTCAGTCCACCATCTATGCACTACTGAAGACGATCAGTAGTTATAACGAAGTTTACCGCGCTGCCGGCGCAGTACATGGTTGTGCATTGTGTGACGGTGCACAGATCCTCTATTTTGTTGAAGATGTCGGTCGACACAATGCGACCGATACCATTGCCGGAGAGATGTGGCTGGAAGGACTTGAGGGAAATGACAAGCTCTTCTACACCACCGGCCGGCTCACGTCTGAGATTGTGATGAAAGCAGCTCATATGGGTATTCCCATTCTGGTATCCCGTTCCGGAATTACCTACATGGGTATGGAGCTCGCTCAGGATCTCGGCGTAACGCTGATCGCACGCGCCAAGGGGCGCCACTTTCTCGTCTACAACGGTGAAGACTCCTTGGAGTACGATGACAAACCAGAACGCCGATCAGCCGCAGGGGAAAAAGCAGCGGTTTAAACCCTTCAAGCTGGCGTCGCTTGGTACCAGCCATCCGATTCGATCAGATTGATCGACTCCCCAAACAACAAACTCAGCGACTGACTGGACAACACCACACGCTTGTGACCATCAGCTGTAATCCTGCCGGCATCTAATAGAACGACACGCTCAATCTCGGGTGGAATTTCGTGGATATGATGGGTCACCAACACCACGGTTCGTCCATGTAAAATCAACCGACGCAAAGTCTTGAGATAATTAAACGTGGCCGCAAGGTCCAGACCACTGGTCGGCTCATCGAGCAAAAGACTGTTGGGTTGGTTGACCAGGGCACGGCCAAGCAGCAACCGCCTTTGCTGACCGGTCGACAAAGTCTCATAACGGCGCTCTGCCAGGTCCTCAATTTCCAATTCATGCAGTGTCGCCCGAGCCATCTCCTGTTGGCTGGTGGCATATTCCTGGTGGCCCCACACACCGACGCTAGCGTAAAAGCCCGAAAGCACTACCTCAAGTCCGCTGGCCCGACCGGCATACTCGAATTGGAGGTCACTCGAAATAATACCCAGCTGTGTGCGCAGGGACCAGATATCGCCACGCGCCTGCCCCAGAATGCGTACGTACGCACCGTTACGCTGGACAGGATAGAGCTCCCGGGTAAGCAGCTTCAACAGTGTGGTCTTACCGGACCCATTGGGTCCCAGGATCGCGGTACTGCGACCTTGTTCCAGAACCAGATCCAGGTGGTCAAATACTTTTGTGACACCCCGGAATACCGTGGCATCGCGTATTTCTATCAAAGGCGGCCTGAACTCAGTCACGAACTATACCTGTGGGATCAGACCTATTCCCGAACTACTCAGCTCAGCTTAATCGTATCTTCTATGGTGACATCAATGCCCACCGCTGGAACCTGCAGCACAACGCGAGCTGTCAGCGTTTCCGTCGCGTCGAGCGTATCTGCGCTGATAGCCGAACGTACGGCCTGTTCGATTTCGCGCTGTGACTGGATACCCACTTTTTTCAAGAACTTTCGCAGCTGAATATTAAAAACTTCTTCGTCCATCTCAAACCTCGCCTGACTAGTAGAACCAAGAGGATAACCCACTTTTTCGGTGAACATCCAGTGGGAAGCCGTAGCAGATAGTGTAACGCCAGGGACTGGTCTGCTGGGTCAATCAGCCTGTGGTCTGACCCAAAGCTGGTTCAGACTGCCTTGTTGACAGGGTCAAGGCCCAGTTCAACACGACCGAACTCGGCCCCGTTAATATCAAAAATAACCTGAATCTGACTTCCGGCTGCGTGTATATCGCGGAAACGCCGTTGAAATGGGTTGCTTAGAAACTTCCCTGCCGCACCGATTACCGATTGCAGTAGCTGCACGGTCTTGACACAGTTTGTGCGGCATAGGCACCGTCGCGCCGCCACGCGCACCTTTGTTGCCACATCAGGTTGAAATCCAGCGGCGACAATACGTTCTGCTTCGCGTATGTTATCCAGTGCAAGTACCCACGCTGCTTGAATCAACACCCCGGCTTCGGCCACTTTCATTTGAATCTGCGTTTGCTCTACCAGCTTAGCAGCGCTAGCCGTCGAGCGCCGTTCACGAATCTCACTGACATAATCGTCGTAAGCACCCTGTGCAATCCCCACCATAGGCCCGATCAGAAGATGGGGAAACAAACCCAATACCGGCAGCTGATAGAGCAGCCCGGGTACGTGGGGCGTCCCAGGCGTCGGACCGCCACGTGTTTCTTTGGGTTCGAGCGTCATATAGTCCGCAACAAAGACTGCGTCACACTGTACGTCGCGGCTGCCGGTACCAACAAGACCCGTCACCTGCCAGGTGTCGATCTCGTCGAACTGGTCCCTAGGGACCACCAGCCACAGCGGGCGCCTGGATGGATTGTGCGGGTGTCTTCAACCAAATCGGCCCGCTCTGCCAACTTTGGTATCATGGCGATCGCCCGCTCGATCATCTCCTCACGCCTTGGAACTGCGGACACTGCGGCGGTTACTTCCGACATGGCTAGACGAACTGCGACAATTTACGCAGCCGCCTGCTCCTCACCCCAGTAGTTGAGTTCGATCGTGATGCCATTGGGATCTTCAATAAACACCTGGAACAGGTTCATACTCGGGATGTCACGCTCACGATACTCGTACCCGTTCTCCTTCAGGCGCGACATCAACAGTTTAGGGTCCTTGGCGCGAAATGCAATGTGGTCGAATGCACCCGACCCCGTCAGTGCGTCGGCACTCGTTTCACCTCCAAGATAAGACGCAAGACCGGAAGAATCGTTAGGATCCACACCAATAATATGTACCACAGCGACCCCATCCACATACAGCCACGCGCCGGGAAATGGAAAATCGGGACGATCTCCGTCTACCATACCGAGGATATTGACGTAGAAGTCCCGCGTTTCATCAAGTTTGACTGTCCGAATTGAACAGTGATCCAGCGAGCTAAGGCTCATAATTTTCCTCCTCTTGCCTGTAAACAGCACAAGCATAAACGTTTCGTTTAACCAGATGCCATGTTATCTACTCGATTCTTATCACCAAGCCAATGTGCTCCGCCACGGGCCGCATGCTTAGGCTAGCAAGCAAATTGCCAACGCACAATGATAGCGGACTCACCGCACACTGCTTCCGCCATCGACCGTAAACACAGTACCCGTGGTGTTACCGGACAGATCAGATGCCAGAAAAGCAGTAAGATCCGCAATGTGTTGCGGGTCGCCTGGTGCAAAAACAGGATCGATCAGTTCCTCCCAACGATTTTCATCACCCAAGCTCGCTTCGGCCTGAGCCTTAAGAATTGTCACAAGCCTCTCTGTCCGGATCAGACCTGGATTGATTGCCACAACCCGTATTCCGTCGCTTAAGCTGTGGCTGCCGAGACCGCGTGTAATCGCCATCAAAGATGCGTTGCCGCCTGCACCTGCAATATATCCTGGACTTGGCCTTTCGCCTGCTGCACCGATGATATTGATGATCACGCCATGGCCAGCGTCTCGCATGCGATCATAGACCAGGCGACATGTATTGATATAGCCGAAAACTTTAAGGTCCCATGCCTGTCGCCACGTCGCCTCATCGACCCGGTCGATACCGCCACCAGGAATGGCCCCAGCATTGTTTACCAGGATGTCAATGGTACCTACGTATTTGGCAAACAGTTGATCGACATTGGCGCTGACAGATAAATCCAGCGCAGAGAATCCAGCATCCACGCCGTATTTGTCTTTCAGTTCATCGACTGCTGTATCGAGCGCTGTCACAGTTCGGGCAACCAAGTGGACATTGACACCTTCCGCTGCAAATCGCTCTGCAACAGCCCGCCCGATACCTTTGGAAGCACCAGTAATCACAGCCGACCGACCACGGATATTAAGATCCATTGTGAGCTCCTTAATAGTTCTTAGATTTTAGGACATATTTAGGACATACGGGGTAATCCAGGGGGCAGGACAATGACCATCAACCGACCTGCCAAAACGCGTTACGCATCAAAACCGTTTCGTGACACCACCTCGCCTGCCTGAGTTGAGCTGATCAGCAAACTCAGGCGCCAAAGGCCTGGGCTGGTGTGAACTCAGCCAGACCCGCCACAACAGGCGTTTCCGGCCCTTGTCGGCATCATCCATGAATGATTCGCGGGAGTGAAATATGACACGGTTATTTAGGACTTGGATGTCACCCGCGCGAAATTCCATGGTCACTCGAAACTCGTTCTGCTCTGAAACCTGCTGTATATACTCAATGGCCGCCTGACTCAAAGGGTCCAGACCGCCACCCAATTTCTCTGCGCCGAGTTCGATCTGTCGCTTGTTAAACCGGGCGGACAGCTTACCATCGAAGTAACTGAACACCGGAATACGGTGAACGCTCAATTGTTTGTCTTCAGTCCCTTTGCCCACCAGGTCCAGGAAAAAGCCACGGCTGAGGGTTTCGACAAAATCAGGTCGAGACGCCGCAATTTCGTTGTATACGGCCAGGGCACTGACCACAGCACTGCCACCGCCCTGCTGGGCAGGACGCACACACATCAGGGCCACATGATCACAACTGTCGGTATGAGGAGAAATCTCTACTGCCGTCCTGTGCGCCCGAATGTTGTATCGGTAGGGGTCCTCTCCAGGAAACACCTCTCCATGGTCCGTAACATCGCTCATCAGTTCTCCATATGTATTCTGAGAAATCCCTGTACCGAGATGTGAGCAGATACCCCAGTACATAATCCTCAGAAACTGCGGGTCATAACGATCTACATCCAGCCCTCTTAACAAAAAGAACCCGCGTCCATGCTCCAGAATGGTCAACTGATCCGCAAGAACAGAACCCAATGTGGGCAACGCAAACGCGTCCTGACCAAAACCCGGGGCATCTATAGCGGATGACACGATCCGCTCTGCGGCCGATTCCAGTTCCATGATATGGCTGTCCGTCAGCTGGACGGTCCAGCTCGACTCATCCGGGAAAGCCGCTGATTTCCAGACCGCAGGATCGCTGACACGAGGCGGGGGCTTTACTGTCATAACCGTTTCACAACAGGCATCTGCTAACTCCAGTCGACTTCAGAACACGGCAGCGGCCGGACACCCGCCTATCCTATCAGTAACCTGAATCGCTGTAGCAGACTTGCCCCTAAGCCACACCGCCGACAGTGTCGGCTTGATCTCCGGCCGAAGACATTATGCTTTCAAAACACATGAACAGCGCTATGAAGATGTCCTGTCGGAGAAGGTATCCTGATAGACCATCCTGGGCCACCTTGAGGTCCTGAAAGCCATGTCTCTTCGCTGCGTCGTGCTGTCCGCACGGCTGCCGGACTCTGCGTATCACCCTGATTATGGGCATCTGACATGACCCAGGTGGTACTGGACAGGGCTATCCGATAACTGTATATAATTACAGTATCGACAAGCGTGGTGCTGACTTCTAAAACCGGTAACAGACCCCCATGACGCAAACATTGACAACCCGACAACTACAGGTACTGGAGTGCATCCAGGCATTTTTTCAGCACACCGGTATGCCACCAACTCGTGCAGAGATCGCAAAACAGCTTGGTTTCCGTTCGGCCAACGCGGCCGAGGAACATCTGCGGGTACTGGCACGTAAGGGCGCAATCGAACTGCGCACCGGAACTTCGCGGGGCATCCGACTGTTGGCACCGACAGGAATACCAGTGATCGGTGAAGTGGCTGCCGGCAGTCCTATCCTTGCCAGCGAACATATTGAAGATCATTACACCCTGCCTGATCGACTTTTCCAGCCCAAAGCACATTATCTACTTCGAGTACGGGGCATGAGCATGCGCGATGCCGGCATTCTCAATCATGATCTGCTGGCAGTACACCGCAGCAGGGTAGCTGAAAACGGCCAGATCATAGTGGCACGACTAGAGGACGAAGTCACCGTGAAGCAGTTTCGTCAGCGTGGAAATGTAGTCACCCTATTACCGCATAATCCTGACTTTGAGCCGATTCGGGTAGACCTGAGGAAAGATACCTTCGCTATTGAGGGCATAGGCGTTGGGGTGATCCGTAGCGGCAACCTGCCGTGAGTCTTGAGTCCTGTCTGAATCGGCGGGATATCTGGCGAGGGAACCGGTCCACTATCACAACCCGTACCGTGATACCAACGGGATTTGATAAATTGGACCAGTGCCTGCCTGGCGGCGGCTGGCCGCTGGGCGCAATGACCGAGGTTTTGGTTAAAGACATCAACCACAGCCCCTTGTGGCTGATGGCGCCTGCATTGTCTGTACTGAGCAAGCAGGCACGCTGGCAGACCTGGATAGCACCCCCCCACATCCCCTTTGCACCGGCCCTGAACGACAATGGTATAGAACTGTCGCGGACACTTTTGGTCCGACCCAGCAAACAGCAGGATGCCTTATGGGCAGCAGAAGAATCTCTCCGATCCGGCAGTTGCAGTGTGGTTTTGTTCTGGGCTCAACACCTTGACCGAACCTCTCTACGCCGCCTCCAACTGGCTGCCGAACACGGCCAGGCCTGGATGATCTGCTTCTGCACTGACCATACTGCGGATTCCCATACCAGTGCCGCCCTGCGCGTTCAGTGCCAACCGCACCCAGACGGCACTCAGCTGAACATACTTAAGTGCCGAGGCGGCCGTTCAGTGAATAACCTGATGCTGTCACGGCACATTCCTGTTCAACATATACCGTCCGATATGAGTTGTTGCCCGTGAATCAGCGTTCAAACACCTGTGTTGTACCGGAAAGTCCAACCTCGAGAACTCTCTTTTCCGTCCCGTATCTTCCTCCCCAAAACCCCTCACCAGCAGGGCCATCTAACAAACTTCCGCTCTGGCTGGCCCTATATTTTCCGAAACTTCCTCTTGAAGTTGTCACTAACCTCGCTGAAAACACACCAGCGGTGGCTTTTGAACAGCAAAGACAGGCTTATCGGATCACCACTGTCAATGATGCCGCAGACCAGGCCAGTATTCACCCAGGCATGACACTGGCTGCGGCTCGGGCCATGGCCCCGCAACTCAGAACGTTCCCCCGTGACCGGATGTTGGAAAAACAGGCACTGGAAAAACTGGCCAGCCGGGCAACCCGCTGGACACCTGCTATTGTCATTCGCAAGGACTGTCTGCTGATGGAGATCGGAGGCAGCCTTAAACTCTATGGTGGACTTCAGTCCCTGTTGATATCGGTAGACAGCTGGATCCAGACTGAAGCCCATCGATTCCAGACAGCTGTCACTCCGACACCTGCAAGTGCGGTATTGAGTGCCCGCGCAGGTCGAACGTTGTGTATCACTGACCGCAGCCAGCTTATATCTCACCTGCGCGACCTGCCCATCGAATGGCTAAATCTTGAGTGCCGCCAAAGCGATCTGCTAAACCGGCTCGGCATCCACGAAATCGGAGATTTACTACGCCTTTCACGGCATGATCTTGCCCGGCGACTCAATCCAGCTGTGCTCAATCAACTGGATCAGATCGTCGGCCGAACAGCTGATCCCCAGTTATTTTATAAACCTCCACTGGCATTCTACGAAGATGTAGCACTTATGCAGGATACCGACTCAATCGAGTTCCTGCTTCCAGCTATAGAACATCTGCTGAACACCATGGATGTACAGTTAAAACATTCCTGTGCAGCAGCCAACCACCTTAACTGGATTCTTACAGATGACCATGGGTACTCCTTGGATATACCCGTGCAGATGTCCTGTCCCCACCGAGAGACTCAAGTGTTTCTAAAGCTATCCCGGCTTGCATTTGAAGCGGTACAACTGAAGCGGCCAGTTACACACCTGGCGCTCAAAGCAAAACTTTTGATATCGATCCCGGAAGATAATGATGTCCTACTGGCAGACAACTGCAATCTCTCAGGCGATCCAACAGTATTGCTCGACAGTCTTCAGAACCGTCTTGGCTTCAAAGCTGTTCAGGGCATACGGCTCAACCCAGATCATCGTCCGGAGAGATCCTGGATGCCTTGCCCCCCTGGAGAGCCTGGGCCTACATTTCGATCTTTTCCTCGGCCACTGTGGTTACTTCATCGACCCAGGCACATGGATATAAAACACGGTCAACCCTGTCTCCAGGGAAAACCATTGTTACTGGATAAGCAGGTCGAACGAATCAGCAGTGGCTGGTGGGATAAAAATCCGGTAAAACGTGACTACTATCTGGCTTCAAATAACCAACTACGAGCCTGGATTTTCCGCGACCTCGGAAGTGGTCAATGGTACCTGCATGGTATCTTTTGACAGACACCAACCCGTATGACGGTCAGGCCACTACAGAAATGATGCTCAACGACGAAAGACAGGCCCAGCGTCGCACTTTTCTTCAGCAGCACGGTCTTGACGAGCGGTCACTGGTACCCCTCATCCAGGATGCCTCATTCCGTCGATATTTCCGTCTATCGGACCCGGACAAACCTATTCTGCTTATGGACGCACCGCCGGAACTCGAAGATGTAGGGCAATTCGCCAAAATCGCCCACCACCTCACCGCAATAGGACTCAAAGCACCTGAAATCATCTATTTTAATAAAGAATACGGCTTCCTTTTGCTGGAGGACTTTGGCGATGACACTTTTACCCGTCTGATTGCAGCTGATACAGACGACATCTCACTTTATCCTCTCGCTGTCGACGTGCTGATTGCCTTGCACAGTCACCCAAACGCCGGTGCAATCGACCTTCCCCTATATGACCGTAACCTCTTCATCCAAGAAGCGCTGCTCCTGCCCGACTGGTATGCGCCGGTAATTCGCAACAACGCCACCAACGCCGAGATGCGCCACAGCTACATGTCGATCTGGCAGGAGATCCTAGAGGGTCTTCCCGAACCTGCCCATTCACTCGTACTAAGAGATTTCCACGTTGACAACCTGATGCGGGTTCCCCCGGGAACCGGGATTTCAGGCTGTGGACTGCTTGACTTCCAAGACGCTGTGATCGGACCGATGGCCTACGACCTGGTCTCTTTACTGGAGGATGCACGGCATGATATCGACCCAGTTCTGGTCGAGTCGATGATACGGCGGTACCACGAAGCTATGCCTTTGCTGGAGATTGAAAACTTTAGGATCTGGTATCGCGTATTAGGGGCACAGCGACACTGCAAGGTAGCAGGGATATTTTTCCGTCTTCTGCTCCGGGACGACAAACCACACTACGTCATACACATACCGAGAGTTATGCAACTGCTGGAGCAAAATCTCAGTGCACCTGAATTGTTGCCGCTGCGGCAATGGCTGGATCACTGGCTTCCAGAACGTAACCAGCCCCTGCCAGACTTCGAAACAGCCGCAATTCGTCAACTCATTGGAGTCGATGATCCAGAATCACAACCACCGCGGGCATGATCATGAAAACAATCAACTGGCAGGAATTTGAACAAGTCGATCTTCGGATCGGCACAGTCATTGAAGCAAGAATTTTTCCCGAAGCCCTAAAGCCGGCTTACATCCTCCATGTTGATTTCGGGCCAGAAGTAGGCATGCTTAAATCCAGCGCGCAGATCACTGATCTTTATACACCAGATGATCTGGTCGGAAAGCAGGTTCTCGGTGTAGTCAATTTTCCAAAAAAACAGATTGGCCCGATTAGGTCTGAATTCTTGATCACCGGCTTTACCCAGGCTGATGGATCTGTTGTGCTGGCACAACCTGAACAACCCGTTGCCAACGGCCTCAAACTCGCCTGATCAGATGTACTGTGCGGCTGCCAGTACGGTATCCGATCCCGAAATTATTGCCTGGTAATGGGCTTCGCTTTCCGGCAGCACCTGCTCACTGTAATGTCGGCAGGTGAGTAATTTGCTCCTATAGAAATCCTGATTGCCCTCATACGTTGTCAAATGGCGAGCCGCTACACCCGCAGCCCTTGCCATTTGCCAGCCCCCTGCAACGATACCCCACAGCATGAGATAGTGAAAGGATGATGCGTAGGGTCGTCTGGGATCCTGGGTACCTGCTTCAAGAATCCAGTCCGTCGCGCCTGAAAGTCGATCAAGTGACGTAGACACATTCGTACAAATTACTTTCAGCGCGTCGGACTCACCAGGGTTAATCTGCATAAGATCTGTACGTGCTTGTTTAATTA
Source organism: Gammaproteobacteria bacterium (assembly GCA_022450155.1). Taxonomy (NCBI): domain Bacteria; kingdom Pseudomonadati; phylum Pseudomonadota; class Gammaproteobacteria; species Gammaproteobacteria bacterium. The sequence goes on from JAKUQR010000030.1 coordinate 13,248, forward strand.
ATTCGTAAATAACCTCACCACCATCACGAAGAAGTTTTCGACCCACCAGATCAGCCGCCTGAATCCCGGTAGTGCCTTCGTAAATCGTGGTGATGCGGGCGTCGCGGTAATGTTGAGCCGCACCGGTTTCTTCGATAAACCCCATGCCACCGTGAACCTGCAAGGCCACACCGGTAACCTGGTTGCCCACTTCACTGCTCCAACCCTTAACGATGGGAATCAGTACGTCTAAACGCCGTTGGGCCTTTGCTCTGGCCTGTTCGTCCGGGTGCCGGATGGAACAATCCATTGCCTGCGCCGCGTACATGCTGACTGCTCGCATAGCCTCCACACGACTCTTCATATCGATCATCATGCGGGCGACATCCGGGTGAGCAATTATGGTGACTCGCTTGCCACTCGGATCACCTACCGCCCGCCCCTGAACTCGTTCAATCACAAAATTTCGAGCACGCTGGTAAGCGCGTTCAGCAACAGCGTAACCCTCGACACCAACAGCATGTCTCGCCATGTTCATCATGATGAACATGTACTCGAGTCCCCTATTTTTGTCACCGATAAGATACGCAGTTGCACCACCTTGATCGCCGTATGCCATTAGCGCAGTGGGACTGCCGTGGATGCCGAGTTTGTGCTCGAGAGACACACATCGCAGATCGTTTCGCTCGCCAGGTTCGCCCTGTGCATCCGGTATGAATTTCGGTACGATAAATAGCGAAATACCTTTTACGCCTTCGGGTGCGTCTGGTGTTCGAGCCAGCACAAGATGCACGATATTAGAGGTGAGATCGTGCTCACCGTAGGTAATATAGATTTTCTGACCGCTCAGGAGATAGTGTCCGTCGTCGTCTGTCGGTATGGCGCTTGCCCTGATCGCACTGAGATCAGACCCAGCCTGTGGCTCAGTCAGATTCATCGTTCCAGCCCACTCACCAGACACGAGTTTAGTCAGATAGATTCGTTTCTGTTCCTCACTGCCCTGCAATGAGATTGCCTCGGCAGCAGAGTTTGTCAGCAACGGACAGAGTCCGAATGACATATTTGCGGCATCCCACATTTCCTGTACAGCTACAGCCAATACTCGAGGCAGACCCTGACCACCGTATTCAGGGTCAAAAATGAGTGCCGTCCAGCCACCCTCCGCAAACTTCTGGTATGCAGCTCTCCATTCCGTAGAGGTCGTTACCACTCCGTCTTTTACGGTGGGTGCCTCCACGTCTCCACGCCTGTTCAGCGGAGCGAGCACTTCCGAGGCCAGTTTCCCGGCTTCATTCAGCACTGCGTCGACTACATCTGAGGTGGCCTCTTCGTATCCCGGCATCGCGCGAATCCCTTCCAGATCAACAAGTTCGTTAAGGACAAACTTAAGGTCATCAACAGGTGCGGCATAATTAGGCATATTGATTCTCCATCATCCACATCTATGGGCACTCCAACTGAGATAATTCTAGTTTCACGACAAGGTAAACACCAACACATTGAGCAAAGGTTGTAACCTGCGAGTTCAACAGCACCTGCACTAAATGAATGTTTCAGTCAAAGATGATCCGCGCCAGTTGATGCAGGCCCTGTTTTCCGTCGCTGTCGCCAGCGCAGCCCCCGGAAGGCTGATGGACCGTAACCTAATACCGGACCAATCCACCGGTCGAACAGTGGTTATTGGCGCCGGAAAAGCTGCCGCATCCATGGCGCAGGCTCTAGAGGCGTGCTGTCCTGGACCGCTGTCTGGTGTGGTACTCACCCCATACGGACATGCGAAAGCCTGTAATGAAATCGAAGTTCTTGAAGCCGGCCACCCCATACCTGACGCGTCAGGCATACGTGGCGCAAAAAGAATGCTGGATATTGCAGTGTCGCTTGATGAAGACGACCTAATGCTGTGTCTGCTTTCCGGAGGCGGGTCTGCTCTACTGACACTGCCAATTGCGGAACTTAGCTTGGCAGAAAAACAACAGATAAACCAGCAGTTGCTGGAATCCGGTGCCGACATCTCCCAGATCAACTGCGTGCGTAAACATCTTTCACAGATCAAAGGCGGCCGTCTTGCCGAAGCCGCATGGCCCGGAAGTACGTTTACCCTCTTAATCTCAGATGTAGCCGGTGATGATCCGACCGTAATAGCGTCCGGTCCAACAGTTGCGGATCGCAGCAACTGTGCCGACGCGCTGTCAATCATTGACCGGTACGGTATTGAGTTGAATGACCAAGTTCGAAACCTGCTTTCCAATAGATCTTTGGAAACCCCGAAACCCGGCACAGCCAAGCTGGCACGCTCTAGCCACCGTATTATCGGGTCACCTGAACTGGGCTTGTGTGCTGCAGCGGCATACGGACGTGAAAAAGGGTTCGAAATACACAACCTGGGTGACCGGGTGGCTGGAGAATCCCGGCAGGTGGGAGTGAAACATGCCCGGATGTTGCACGATATGATTAAGACCAACACTGACAATATCCCACTGCTCCTACTGTCCGGCGGTGAAACAACAGTTACCGTCAGGGGTCCCGGCCGTGGTGGACCAAACCGGGAGTACCTCCTGGCCGCTGCCCAGGCCTTAAACGGATTGCCGGGTACCTGGGGTATCGCCTGTGATACCGATGGGTTAGACGGCAGCCATGATGCGGCTGGAGCCGTGATCAGTCCTGATACGCTAGCGCGTGCCGCAGCGTTGGGACTCGACGCTGAGAAAATGCTCTCTGAAAATGATGCGGGCACGTTTTTCTCGGCGTTGGATGATGCGGTAGTAACAGGACCGACCTGTACTAATATCAACGATTTTCGTGCTTTACTGTATGTTCCTCCCGCCTAAATCGCGTACTATTGAATTCCAGTAGCACATGAACAACATGCTAAAGCCATGGGCAATCGACTGACAAAGATCTACACACGGACCGGTGACTCCGGGGAGACGGGGCTCGGTGATGGTAGTCGTATTGCTAAAACAGCACCCCGGGTGGAGGCCATGGGAAACGCTGATGAACTTAATAGCCTTCTCGGCATTTTGATAGACGAGCCACTGCCAGCACCGATTACCGAGTGCCTGTTCAACGTCCAGCACACATTGTTCGACATCGGTGGGGAACTCAGCATACCCGGTCACACTCTGGTTAAACCGGAACGGGTCGTCTATTTGGAAAACACGCTTGACCAGTTGAACAAGGATCTGCCGCCGTTAAAGGATTTCATCCTGCCAGGCGGCGCACGATCTGCAGCCGTTTGTCACCTGGCCAGAAGCGTCTGTCGAAGACTGGAGCGCAGTCTTTTTGCGGTAGACGATCAGCACTCGGTCACTGCCGTCACACTGCAGTATGTCAATCGACTGTCAGACCTGCTGTTCGTGATTGCGCGGACCCTCAACCGTGAAGCTGGCGAACCAGATCTACTCTGGGATCACGATCGCCGAAGTAAGGCTGATTCAACCGGGTCCTAGTTTCTCCCGGAAACGGAGCCAGTCAAAGTGCGGCCCGGGATCGGTCTTACGTCCCGGTGCAATATCGCTATGTCCGACTATCCTATCCAGCGTAATCGCTGGATAGGTATTCATCAGCAATCGTGTCAACACCGTAAGGGATTCGTACTGGGTAGATTCAAACGAACTGTTCTCCATCCCCTCAAGTTCTATCCCAATAGAGAAATCGTTTACCGCATTTCTTCCTTTGAATTCCGAATCCCCGGCATGCCAGGCTCTGCGCGCAACTGGTACGAACTGCAGAATTTCACCACCACGTCGTACCAGAAAATGACTGGATACCTTGAGGTGGTATATGCTCTCAAAATAAGGATGGTCTGCCGCCTGGATGCGGTTCAGGAAAAAATCAATAATGCCGTCACCGCCGTACTCACCGGGCGGCAAGCTGATGGTATGAATAACCACCGTATCGATCTCCACATTCTCCGGTCGATCATCACAGTTTGGTGAAGGAACAAAGTCGTACGCAACGCCGTCGAGCAGGTGGCCTACCCGATCACTCCCTGATGCGCTGTTCATGACGCTTTTGCCTGTCTGATTTCTTGAAGACTGAAAATTCGTTTCCGGCCCAATATTTTTTAGACGCTAATATTAGCCGAGTCGGCAGATAAATATACGGGGTCTGCAGGCGCAGTATCTCGATATTTAGCTCAAATAATTGATCAGGTCTTAGCCCCAGACGGCTAAACCCCGCCGCAGCGGGGTTTAGCCGTTAATACGCTATCAGGAATGTAGTCAATCGTCCCCAGCGGTAACCTCATCAGGCTTGTCGAGCAATTGGACATACGCCATAGGTGCACTATCACCCGCTCGCAAACCACATCTCAGAATACGCGTATAGCCGCCGGCTCTGTCTTTAAAGCGCGGGCCCAGATCATCAAACAGTTTCGTCACGGCATCTCGATCCCGGAGCCTGGACATGGCCCGGCGACGGTTTGCGAGGTTCGGTATTTTTGCGAGGGTAATCAGTGGTTCAGCCACCCGCCTGAGTTCCTTCGCTTTGGGTACAGTGGTTCTGATTTGCTCATGTCGAAACAATGACGCCGCCATATTGCGAAACATGGCTTTGCGATGACTTGAGTTTCGACCCAGAATTCGGCCGGATTTCTGATGACGCATCTCGTCGTTCTCCCTAAGAATCAGTGCAGTCCTTCCCGGCTTTCTCTTCGCATCGATGGAGGCGGCCAATTCTCAAGTCTCAAACCAAGAGACAGGCCCCGACCAGCCAGGACATCCTTAATCTCAGTCAGTGATTTTTTACCCAGGTTCGGGGTTTTAAGCAACTCAACCTCAGTCCGTTGAATCAGATCACCAATGTAGTAGATGTTTTCGGCTTTTAGGCAGTTAGCGGAACGGACTGTTAACTCCAGATCATCAACAGGTCGTAACAGTAATGGATCGATCTTTTCTTCGGAGATCTCTCCTGCAGATCGACTGGTTTCCTCAAGCTGTATAAACACAGCAATCTGCTCATGCAGTATGGTTGCTGCCCGGCGTACTGCATCTTCTGGGTCGATAGTACCGTTCGTTTCAATGTCGATTACCAGCTTGTCCAAATCTGTGCGTTGCTCCACACGGGCGTTCTCCACGCTGTAAGACACACGACGGATCGGACTGTACGAAGCATCCAGTTTCAGCACGCCGACTTCCCTCGTTTCCTCTGGGGTGTTGCTGATGTCAACGACCTCGTAACCCCTGCCCTTTGCTACCGTGATCTGCATACTCAGCTCGCCTTCATCGGAGAGGTTTGCGATCACATGGTTGGGATTCACTACCTCAACATCGTGGTCGAGTTGAATATCGCCAGCAGTCATCGTCCCGGAACCCTTTTTAGACACCTGTAGAACAGTCTCTGTCCGGTTGTGCATTCTGACCGCCAGGTTCTTTAGATTAAGGAGGATCTCGATGACATCTTCCTGTACTCCAGGAATAGAAGAGTACTCATGCAACACGTTTTCAATACGGACTTCAGTGACCGCGGCCCCACTCATTGATGACAACAAGATTCGGCGCAACGCGTTACCAAGCGTATAACCAAAACCGCGTTCCAGCGGCTCCAGCGTCACTCGGGCGCGGGTTAAATTTACATTGTCAACGCTGATGACGTTAGGCGTCAAAAATTCGCGATTGGCTTCCTGCATCAGATTAATTCCTCAGATCATGTACTTGTTTACTTGTTCCAAATTCACAGCATGTTATGTTAATCCAACAGAACAGAACACACGGCGACCGATTCCTTTACTTCGAATAAAGCGCCACCACCAAAGACTCATCGATATTCTGGGAAAGGTCAGCCCGGTCAGGAACAACTTTGAAAACGCCCTTGGCCGTCTTAGTGTCAACTTCGACCCAGTTTACAAAACCCAACTGTTCCGCAATTTCCAGGGCTGCTTTGATTCTTAACTGGCCTTTGCTTTTTTCACGGACTTCGATTGCGTCACCGACTTGCACCTGGTAGGACGCTATATTGACCCGCCGCCCATTGACCAGGATAGCGTTATGACTCACAAGCTGACGTGCTTCGGCACGCGTGATTCCAAATCCCATACGATAAACCACGTTGTCCAGCCGGCACTCAAGTAACGTCAGTAGATTTTCACCACTAGAACCTTTGCGCCTGGCTGCCTCCACATAGTAGCTGTGAAACTGTCTTTCCATCAGGCCATACATGTTCCGGAGTTTCTGTTTCTCTCGCAGCTGTGTACCATAAACTGTGACACGAGGTCTTCTACCACCTGCTTTAAAACCTGGAGGTCTGTCGAACTTGCATTTTGTGTCGATCGGCCTCACCGGACTCTTCAGGAAAAGATCTGTCCCTTCCCGTCTTGCTAGCTTACATGTCGGTCCTCTGTATCTTGCCATTGCTGATTACCCTTTCTATACGCGACGTCTTTTTGGCGGTCGACAGCCATTATGAGGTATCGGAGTTACGTCACTGATTGAACTGATTTCAAAACCGAGCCCATTAAGTGCACGTACTGAAGAATCACGCCCTGGGCCTGGTCCCTTGATCTTGATATCGAGATGCTTCATACCAACTTCCTGCGCTGCCTTACCAGCAGTTTCAGCCGCAACCTGAGCTGCAAATGGCGTGCTTTTGCGGCTCCCGCGAAAACCTGCACCGCCAGCGGTCGCCCACGCTATAGCATTTCCGTGGCGATCTGTGATCGTAATAATCGTATTGTTAAACGTAGCGTGGATGTGCGCGATTCCCTCAGCCACATTTTTACGCACCTTCACCTTCGCCTTGGTTCTCTTCTTGCCCGTCGACTTAGCCATTCGATATTCCTCGATTTACTTCCTGATAGGTCTCTTGGGGCCCTTACGCGTGCGGGCATTGGTAGAACTTCGCTGTCCACGCACCGGCAGACCTCGGCGGTGACGCATTCCCCTGTAGCACCCAAGATCCATGAGTCTCTTGATACTCATTGAGACCTCTCGCCGAAGATCCCCTTCAACCACATACTCACTGACCTGGGCGCGCAAACTTTCAGCGTCCCGGTCAGACAGTTCCCGGACCTTGGTCGATCTAACCACGCCAGCACCGTCACAAATCTGCTGGGCGCGTATCTTGCCAATGCCGTAAATCGAAGTCAACGCGATCTCGATATGTTTATTCGGCGGCAGATTAATTCCTGATATTCGAGCCACTATTGTTTCCTGATATTGATGTTAATACGGTCATTTACAGTCCTAAATAAACTGAATTCATATAACTTTCTACCCTATCGACTAGCCCTGGCGCTGCTTGTGACGTGGGTTGACACAGATCACTCTAACCGTTCCATGACGGCGAATAATCTTGCAGTTCCTGCACATCTTCTTGACTGATGCCCTAACTTTCATGATTCATCTCCGTAATGCTTATCGGGTCATGCCCATACCACCAACGATCGACGATTTCTTCATCAGGCTGTCGTACTGCCGGGACATCAAGTACGACTGAACCTGTGACATCATGTCCATCATCACGACGACGATTATCAGAAGGGAAGTTCCACCAAAATAGAATGGGACTCCCCATTTTACGATTAGAAACTCAGGTATAAGACAAACCACTGTCAGGTACACAGCGCCACCTAGAGTCAGTCGCGACACTACTTTGTCTATGTAATTAGCTGTCTGGATCCCTGGTCTGATACCGGGCACAAAAGCACCAGACTTCTTAAGGTTGTCAGCAATTTCATTGGGATTAAACACCAACGCTGTATAGAAAAAGCAGAAGAAAACGATCATCGCGGCATAAACCAGTGCATATATCGGCTGCCCTGGCGCCAGAGTGGTTGAGATGTCACGCAACCAGCCCATTCCTTCAGCCTGACCAAACCAACTGCCCAAGCTAGCCGGAAACAGTATGATGCTGGAAGCAAATATTGGCGGTATTACACCGGCCATATTCAGTTTCAGGGGTAGATGACTGGTCTGTCCGGCCAGCATCCGACGTCCCTGCTGTCGTTTTGCATAGTTAACTGTTATTCGGCGTTGACCTCGTTCAACAAATACGACAGCAGCCGTGATTGCAATTGCACCGATAAACAAAGCCAGTACACCTATGGGGGAGAACGTACCGGTACGTGCAAGTTCAAGAGTGCCGGCAACGGCCGACGGAAGACCCGCCACGATACTACCAAAGATAATCAATGATATGCCGTTACCAATCCCTCGTTCTGAAATCTGCTCACCGAGCCAGACCAGAAACATAGTTCCAGTTACAAGCGTCGCTACTGTGGTTATTTTGAATCCTATTCCAGGTATCAGGACTACAGGACCACCGCCTGCCTGTTGGCCTTCTATGGCAATAGCTATGCCTAACGCCTGAAAAGTTGCCAGACCAACGGTGCCATAACGCGTGTACTGTGTAATCTTTCGTCTTCCGGACTCACCCTCTTTTTTTAACTGCTCAAGCTGCGGAATTATGGAACTCATCATCTGAATGATGATTGAGGCAGATATGTAGGGCATTACACCAAGTGCCAATATTGACAATCGTTTCAGAGCTCCGCCACTGAACATGTTGAATATATCGATGATTGAGCCTCGGGTCTGGGCAAACATTGCCGCAACAGCTGAAGGGTCCACACCGGGTATCGGAATATGGGTCCCGATACGAAAAACTACCAGCGCCCCCAGTACGAACAGAATTCTCTGGCGCAGTTCGGCCATTTTTCCAAGACCTGCTAGGGATGAAATAGCCATAATCGTTAAGCTTCGATCCGGCCTCCGGCCTGTTCAATTGCAACCCGAGCGCCCGCAGTTGTACTGACCCCTCTCAAGACGACCGCTTTATCGATTGTGCCCGAGGCGATCACTTTGGCGCGAATAGCATTACGATTGATCACACCAGCTGCCTTTAAGGAAGCCAGGTCTATCTCTCCACTTTCGATGCGCATCAGTTCGTGAAGCCGTACCTCGGCGACCCGTCTACGCGAAAGCGACCTGAAACCACGTTTCGGTAAACGCCGCTGAAGAGGCATCTGGCCACCTTCGAAACCAGGGGGTAGCGAACCGCCAGAACGTGACTTCTGTCCCTTGGTTCCACGGCCGGCTGTCCTACCTAAACCGGAGCCTGGACCTCGGCCGACACGCTTTCGCTCGGAACGCGATCCCACTTCAGGACTTAATTCGTTAAGCCTCATTTCCGATCTCCTCAACCTTGACCAGGTGACTGACCTTGTTGATCATGCCTCTTATAGCGGCGGTATCCGCCAACTCGACACTATGGTTCACTCGTCGAAGCCCCAGCCCATTTACGCAAGCGAGCTGTAATCGCCCACGGCCCCGTTTGCTGCGTACCAACGTCACCTTCAGTCGTTGACCTGACATCTCGAATATTCCTATCCAGTAATCTGTTCGACAGTCTTACCGCGTTTTGCTGCGGTTTCTTGCGGATTTCGAATACGGCGCAAACCATCGAGCGTCGCTCGGCTGACATTCACTGGATTGGTGGTGCCGATCACTTTTGCTAACACGTTCTTTACACCAACTGCCTCGAAAATCGCACGCATGGTGCCTCCGGCGATAATACCGGTACCCTCCGACGCCGGCCGCATCACGACTCTTGCAGCGCCATGACGCCCGACTATTTTGTAGTGGATCGTATCTCCCTTCAGACTCACCTTGCTCATATTTCGTCGTGCATCTTCCATCGCTTTCTGTACGGCAACAGGTACCTCACGTGCTTTACCACGTCCCATACCCACTCGACCATTTCCATCTCCTACGACGGTCAGCGCCGAAAAGCCGAATATCCGACCACCCTTAACGACCTTGGAGACCCGACGAACATTAATCAACTGTTCGGTAAACCCCTCACCTTCACTCACTATCTGATCTGGTTTTCTTGCCATGATTTATTCGCTAATATTTATGCTAAAACTTTAGTCCGCCCTCTCGAGCAGCATCTGCCATGGCTTTAACTCTACCGTGATATTTGTATCCGGAACGGTCAAAAGCCACTTCTATAACACCTGCTTCCCGCGCTTTATCTGCCAGACGGGCACCCAATTTTACGGCGGCTTCGACATTTCCACCGCTCGCAAGTTGCTTCTTAAAGTCAGGTTCAATCGTCGAAGCGCTGACCAGAACCTGGCCGGCATCCTGATCGATGATCTGGGCGTAAAAATGTCTCGGCGACTTGAACACGCAAAGCCTCAAGACACCCTGACGACGTATGCGGTTACGGGTTTTGGATGCGCGCCGTAGTCGTGCAACTTTTTTTTGGCTCATGATGTTTACTCTTTGCCTACAGTCGAAAATGCTAGATCTTCTTTGCCTGTTTGCGAATAACATGCTCGTCGCTGTATCTCAGGCCTTTACCTTTGTAAGGCTCAGGCGGTCGAAAGCTGCGTATTTCTGCTGCGACCTGGCCCACCTTCTGTTTATCTGCACCTTTGACGAGAACTTCGGTTTGGGACGGTGTTTCAACAGTGACCCCATCGGGCACCTTGTAAACAACAGGGTGTGAAAATCCCAGGCTCAGTGTCAACGTTGCACCCTGCGCCTGGGCGCGGTATCCGATACCGATAATGGTGAGTTTCTTCTCAAATCCAGTCGATACACCCGTTACCATATTATTGACCAGCGACCGCGTTGTACCTGCCATTGCCCGGTCGATGTCTCTGCTGAAGCTCACACGAAGCGTACCTTCATCTTGTGCCAATTCAATGTTTGGATATAGCACAAGACCCAATTCACCGTTCGGGCCCTTAACACTGATTGAACCGCCCTTAAGTGTTACTTGAACACCTTTGGGCAAATTTATCGGGTTATTTGCGACTCTGGACATAGGAAATTGACCTCAGACCGATTGCTCTCGATCTAACAGACCGAGCAGATAACCTCACCGCCAATACCCTCTGATCTTGCCTGGCGATCGGACATGATCCCTTTAGAGGTTGAAATCATAATTAGACCCAGCCCGCTGTTTAATCTCGGCATATCGCCTGCGCTGCAATACATCCGTCGACCTGGGCGACTGACTCTGGACAACTGTTCGATAACGGGTTCGCCATCGTGATAACGAAGAGTTATCGACAGGGTCTTTTTCCGATCGACCTCCTCTACCGCAAACCCATCTACAAAACCTTCTTCTTTTAACACTTTGGCAATAGCTACCTTAACACCAGATGAAGGCATGGCGACGCTCACTTTGTTCCGAGTGAGTCCGTTGCGGATCCGTGTCAACATATCCGCTATTGGGTCTGACATACTCATATTCGACGTGCTCCCTTGCTTATCTACCAACTGGCCTTAGTAACACCAGGTGCTTCACCGCGCATCATAACTTCACGAAGAGCGCTTCTCGATAGACCAAATCTACGGAAGTAACCCCTTGGTCTCCCGGTGAGTGCACAGCGGTTTCTTTGTCGACTCTTCGAAGAATCCCGCGGCAGTTTCTGAAGATCGATCATTGCCTGCCAACGTTCGTCATAGGAAGAATTCCTATCTATTATCTGTCGTTTGAGCTGAAGCCTCTGTTTACTGTAGAGTTCAGCCAGTCGACGACGCTTTACTTCCCGTGCGACCGTAGAATTTTTTGCCATATGATTAACTTCCTTTAGTTGCGAAGAGGAAAGTTGAATCCCCTCAACAGAGCTTCACTTTCTTTATCGGTACGCGCTGACGTGGTGATGGTGACATCAAGCCCCCGGATTGCATCGATTTTGTCGTAGTCCACTTCGGGGAATACGATCTGTTCCTTGAGTCCCAGGCTATAGTTACCGCGTCCATCAAAAGACCTGGGTGACAGCCCGCGGAAATCCCTAGCTCTGGGAAACGCAACTGAAATCAAACGATCGAGAAACTCATACATTCTTTCGCGCCGTAGTGTGACCTTACAACCGACTGACCACCCCTCTCGAACCTTAAAATTGGCAACTGATTTTCGTGCTTTTGTGATGATGGGTTTCTGCCCGGAAATAGCCGAAAGATCTGCAACTGCAGATTCCATGGCGTTCTTGTTTACCAGCGCCTCTCCGACACCCATGTTCAGCGTAATCTTTGTAATTCTTGGAACCTGCATGACGCTCTGGTAACCAAACTTTTCCATCAACGATGGTACCAATGTATCCTGGTAGTAACTTTCAAGCCGTGTCATGAGTATCTTTCCGAATTGCTTGACTAAAGATCTGCCACTTCACCGTCAGATTTAAACACCCGGACCTTGCGACCGTCCTCAAGTACCCTGTACCCGACCCGATCAGCCTTATTGGTGTTGGGATTGAATAGGGCGACGTTTGACAACTGTATTGGCGCTTCTTTCTCGATAATGCCTCCGGTCTCGCCTCGGTTTGGATTCGGTTTGACGTGTTTCTTGATCACATTTACGTTGTCAACCAGAACCCGGCTATGTTCAATAATCTGAAGCACCGTTCCGCGTTTGCCTTTGTCACGGCCTGATAGAACCACAACGTCATCACCCTTTCTGATCTTGCTCATTCAATCACCTCACAACACTTCGGGCGCGAGAGAAATGATCCGCATGAACTGCTCCGATCTTAGCTCTCTGGTTACGGGACCAAAAATTCGTGTACCGACGGGCTGATTCTGTACGTTCAGCAATACAGCTGCATTGCGATCAAATCTGATCAGCGATCCATCTGGCCTTCGAACACCGTGCCGAGTACGCACTACAACCGCGTTGAACAGCTCACCTTTTCTTACACGGCTGTTTGGAATTGCTTCCTTGATGCTGATTTTGATGATATCCCCAATACCGGCATAGCGTCTTTTGGAGCCACCGAGCACCTTAATACACTGAACTCGGCGAGCACCACTGTTGTCCGCTACATCCAGCATTGTCTGAACCTGAATCATTTACTTTGCCTCGATACTGTTACCGATCAAGAACCTTTACCAGCCGCCAAGACTTGTTCTTCGACAATGGCCGGCATTCCTCGATGATCACCTTATCCCCTTCGCGACACTCATTCTGCTCATCATGCGCATGTATTTTGGATGATCGACGGATATATTTTTTGTAGAGCGCATGTTTAATCTGGCGAACAACCAAAACTGTGATCGTTTTGTCCATCTTGGCACTCAGAACACTACCTTGAAATGTTCGCGTTCTTTTTTCCGTCTGGCTGGTGTTCTGCTCTGTCATGTTTCAGCTCTGCCAATTTCATTCATTTGTGTCTTGATCCGGGCTATCTCGCGGCGAATCACTTTGAACCTGGAGGGATTAGTCATTTGCCCTGTACTGTTCTGCATGCGCAGGTTGAACTGCTCCTTACGCAGTCCAAGCAGTTCGGTTTCGAGCTCAGCTTTCCCCATCTGTTTAACCGACTTATCTGCCATATCACGCTGCCTGCCGACTTACAAAGATCGTTCTCACTGGCAACTTAGCTCCTGCCAGCCTAAACGCCTCCCTTGCCGACGTTTCGTCTACACCTTGAATCTCGTAAAGCACGGTACCTGGCTGAACGAGTGCTACCCAGTACTCAGGATTCCCCTTTCCTTTGCCCATTCGGACCTCTAGCGGCTTTTTAGATATTGGTTTGTCTGGAAAAACTCTGATCCATACGCGGCCACCACGCTTCACATAACGGTTTATCGCCCGTCGGGCCGCCTCGATCTGGCGTGAGGTCAATCGGCCCCGGTCAGTAGACTTGAGCCCATAATCGCCGAAACTGACGCGATTGCCACGCTCAGCGAGACCCCTATTGCGGCCTTTGTGCTGTTTCCTGAACTTTGTTCTTTTCGGCTGCAGCATAGCGTAGTTACCTCAATCAGGCTTGTGCCCCGGACTGGGTTTTCTGGGCTGACTCGGCTTCAGCCTCGCCCGGCATGATCTCGCCCTTGAAAATCCATGCCTTGACACCGATGACACCGTAAGTTGTCTGCGCCTCGGCAAAGCCGTAGTCGACGTCTGCACGCAAGGTGTGTAGCGGGACGCGACCCTCCCGGTACCACTCTGTACGGGCTATCTCGGCACCGTTTAGACGGCCTGAAATCATGATCTTCACGCCTTTAGCACCCAAGCGCATTGAATTCTGTACGGCCCGTTTCATGGCCCGGCGAAACATGATTCTTTTTTCCAGCTGCTGACAGACATTCTCGGCTACCAGCCTGGCATCGAGTTCTGGTTTTCGAATCTCTTCTACAGCAATCTGCACCGGGACTTGATTGTTCATGGCCAGCACCTGGCGCCTCAAACGTTCTATATCCTCGCCCTTTTTACCAATCACGATACCGGGGCGACCGGTATGGATCGTGACATTTAGGTTTTCGCCTGCGCGTAGAAGTTCTATCTTGCTGACTGCAGCATTGGCCAGCTGCTTGCGCAGAAAACTGCGGATCTTTTGGTCAGCAACAAGATTCTTCGCGTAGTGCCGACGGCTAGCAAACCATTTTGCATCCCAATCACGTATGATCCCCAGGCGAAAACCGTTTGGATGTATCTTTTGCCCCATCAGTCTTTCCCCTTATCTTCGTCACTCACCGCGACAGTGATATGACTAGTTCGTTTGATAATCGGTGTTGCACGACCTTTGGCCCGAGGTCGCCAGCGTTTCAATACAGGCCCCTCGTCTACCATGATGATATTGATACGTAATTCATCAATATCCAGGCCCTCATTGTGCTCCGCATTAGCGATCGCCGACTCCAGGGTCTTGCGAATCGGTCCAGCTGCCTTTTTGGGACTAAACTGCAGAAGCTCAAGCGCCTGACCCACCGGCAGACTACGCACCTGGTCAGCGACCAGGCGGCACTTCTGCGGTGAAATCCGTATATAACGAGAGACAGCTCTGACTTCCATCTGCGTTCGTCCTCCTGACTATTTCACTTTTCGGTCTGCTGCGTGACCGCGAAAAGTTCGAGTAAACGCAAATTCGCCAAGCTTATGGCCCACCATGTTCTCAGTGATCAGCAACGGCACATGCTGACGCCCGTTGTGGACGGCAATCGTAAGACCGACAAACTCAGGCATGATGACTGATCGTCGGGACCAGGTCTTGATTGGCCGGCGTGAGCCGTCTTCTTTCGCCTTTACGATCTTGACCCAGAGATGATGATCCACAAACGGACCTTTTCGAACTGAACGAGGCATGGTTATTTCTTCCGTCTACGAATGATCATTGTTCCGGTCCGCTTGTTATTACGTGTTCTGTAGCCTTTGGTTGGTACCCCCCACGGGCTGACCGGATCCCGCCCACCGGAGGTTCTTCCCTCGCCCCCGCCATGAGGATGGTCAACCGGGTTCATCGCAACACCCCGGACCGTAGGTCGAATACCGCGCCATCGTTTTGCCCCGGCTTTGCCCAGCTTACGCAGTGAATTCTCGGCGTTACCTACTTCGCCGATGGTCGCTCGGCAGTTAATATGAACTCGTCGCATCTCTCCAGAACGCAGCCTCATGAGTGCATAGCTGCCTTCTCGCCCGAGGAACTGAACCGAGGCACCTGCAGACCGAGCCAATTGAGCGCCTTTACCAGGTTTGAGTTCCACACAGTGGACCACTGTGCCCACCGGAATCACACGCAGGGGCAGTGAATTTCCGGGCTGAATCGGACTGTCTATGCCGGACTGAACCTGATCCCCTTGTGATAGACCACGCGGTGCAATGATGTATCGTCTCTCGCCATCTCTATAGAGCAGGAGTGCAATATGTGCACTTCGGTTCGGATCATATTCGATGCGTTCTATCTTTGCCGGTATGCCGTCTTTTGTTCTCTTGAAATCAATTATACGGTAGTGACGCTTGTGCCCCCCGCCACGGTGCCGCACGGTGATCCGGCCCGCGTTGTTTCGTCCACTGATAGACTTCTTGGCCTCGACTAGGCCTGCCTGCGGTCTGCCTTTATGCAGTCCAGGCGTTACCACCCTGACCATTCCACGTCGGCCCGGCGTGGTGGGTTTCTGTTTAACGACTGTCATAATTCCTGCCTTGTTGTCTCTTCGAGTACTCAGGCACCACTGCCGAGAAAGTCGATGTCATCACCATCTGCTAACCGTACGTAGGCTTTTTTCCAGTTGGCCCGTTTGCCTGGGGTTTTTCCGAATCGTTTGATTTTTCCCCGGACATTGATCACCTGGACACCCTCAACACTGACCTCAAACAAACTCTCAACGGCTGTTTTGATCTCGTTCTTGGTAGCATCGGCCAGTACCTCAAACACGACCTGCTGGCCGCTCTCAGCGGCATTGGTACTTTTTTCCGAGATAATCGGACGGCGTAAAACCTGATGTAACCTTTCTGCATTCATTGCAAAGACGCCTCAACTTTCCGTAAAGCGTCAGCAGTAAAAACGACTGTATCGTTGCCGACCAGGCTGACGGGATTGACCTGCGCTGCCTCAACGACCTCGACACTTGAAAGATTTCTGGCGGAGAGAGACACATTCTGATCATAATCAGCGGTGACCAACAGCACCCGACCGGTTAACCCGAGCTGAGTAAGAACTTCAGTCATTGCTTTGGTTTTGGGCTGGGAAACCTTAATTTCGTCGCAAACTCGTAGGCGTTCCTGACGAATCAGTTCCGACAGTATTGATCTGAGCGCAGCCCGATACATCTTGCGGTTAACTTTCTGACTATAACTTCTGGCTGTTGCCGGAAATGCCCGGCCACCACCACGCCAGATCGGACTTCGAATGGTTCCAGCCCGCGCACGGCCAGTACCCTTCTGCCGCCAGGGTTTCGAGCCGCCACCTCTGACGTCGGATCTATTTTTCTGTGAACTGGTGCCTGATCGTGCGCCCGACAGATAAGCCACAACAACCTGGTGGACCAGCGGTTCGCGGTAGTCGGTGGCAAAGACATCTTCCGACACAGCAAGTTGCTGACCTGTCGTACCGTCTAGCTTGACCACAGAAAGTTCCACTGCCTGATACCTTTTAGTATTTAACTCGCTTGCGCCATCGGTCCTTTGACCGAAGGCCGTATAACAACATCAAAGCCTCGTGGCCCCGGAATTGAGCCTCGGACCAAAATGAGATTGCGCGCCGCATCGATGCGCACAACCTCTAGGTTCTGCTGTGTCCGGACCTTATTGCCCATCTGCCCGGCCATTTTCTTTCCTTTAAAAACACGCCCTGGGTCCTGGTTCTGGCCAATTGATCCGGCTTTTCGATGGGCTTTGGAGTTGCCGTGGGTTGCGCGACCACCCTTGAAGCCATGGCGGCGCATGACGCCGGAAAATCCACGCCCGATCGATGTACCAGAAACATCAACTTTTTGCCCCGCTTCAAACAGCTCCAGCGGAATTGCCACACCCGCCTCGTACTGGCTGGCAGTTTCGGCATCTACCCGAAACTCCCACAGACCGCGACCGGGCGCTGCGCCGGCCTTCGCAAAATGTCCTTTCAGTGGGCTTGTCACCCGGTTTGGCCGTCTGCTGCCTACCGTCACCTGCAGGGCGCTGTATCCGTCCGTATGATCAGTCTTAACCTGAGTCACATGATTAGGTTCAACCTCAATGACGGTAACCGGTGTAGACACACCGGTTTCATCAAAGATCCTGGTCATTCCAACCTTCCGACCAATTAAACCCAGGGACATTTTCATTACTCCGTGATATTCGGTGTCGACTAACTCAGCTTGATTTCGACATCCACACCAGCGGCAAGATCGAGTTTCATCAGCGCATCAACTGTTTTTTCTGTAGGTTCGATGATGTCAAGAATTCGTTTGTGCACACGGATTTCGAACTGGTCTCGCGATGTCTTGTACTTGTGTGGTGAGCGGAGAAGGTTGTAACGTTCTATTCGTGTTGGTAATGGAATCGGGCCTCGAACTAGTGCGCCTGTGCGACGGGCCGTTTCGACAATCTCACTCGCAGAACGATCGATTATTTTGTGATCGAAAGCCTTTAAGCGTATCCGGATCTTCTGGTTATTGACTTTAACCGCCATTCGCCTATTCCTGTGTTAATAAAAGCTGTTTAGCTACTCGATGATCTTAGTAACGACGCCGGCGCCCACTGTACGACCACCTTCCCGAACAGCGAAACGTAACCCCTCTTCCATCGCTATAGGCACAATCAACCGCGCCTTCAGATTCACATTGTCACCGGGCATCACCATCTCTACGTCAGCAGGTAACTCACACTGCCCCGTCACGTCCGTCGTACGAAAATAAAACTGAGGCCGATAACCCTGGAAAAACGGCGTGTGACGACCACCCTCCTCCTTCGACAACACATAAACCTCAGCTTCAAAATGCGTGTGTGGCTCGATCGAACCAGGCTGCGATAAAACCTGACCACGCTCAACCTCTTCCCGCTTAGTACCCCGCAACAGTACCCCAACATTGTCACCCGCCTGACCTTCATCAAGC
>JAKUQR010000031.1 GCA_022450155.1 Gammaproteobacteria bacterium
GCAGTACCACCAGCGACTTTAGATTTCCACCGCCGGCACGTACCAGTGTTCTCTGCCCACAACCCCCACCAAGCGTCATGCCAACGCCAAACAAAAATCCCCCAATAATATGCTCACCAATCCCAAAATTCGTTGACAGATAGATCCAACCTATGGCCTGCAACAATTGACTCACCAGAAGCGCGACGGCTATGGCCAGTAACCAGGCACGCAGTCGGCGAAACGAACCCATGTTGATCCAGTCACTAATCACATCCATGGTGCAGTAGTGGGTCTTGTGGGCGACTATTCCAAACAGGAACGCGCCAAGAAAACCCCACAGGGCTACCTTATGAACAACCGACCACTCTTCCATTGTCATCCCGCCATTATGCCTGATACACAATCAGGTTAATCACCTTGCTGATTTTAGGATTTCGCCGTCTGCTTACCAACCCAGAAATTACTAATAGCCTCATAAACAGTACCGAACCAGAACTAGTTGCCTTCCCGATCCATCTTCTTAAGCCGCGCTTTGGCGTTAACCACTACCCTGTGATTTGGAAACGAGTTGAGGACAAAATTAAGCGTTTCCCGCGCCTTCATGTAAGCACCATACTCGTATTGAATGTAACCGACCTTCAGGTATGAGGCCGGTATCCGCGGACTGTCCATAAAACGATTGATAACGGTTTGAAACGCACCAAGCGACTGACTGAACTCACGGGTGACAAAACGGGCTTCCCCCATCCAGTACCAGGCGTCGTCGGTCAACTCACTATTTGGAAAGCGCTGTATAAACTGTGTAAAGGCCACCGCAGCATCGGCGTAACGGCTTTGTTTAAGCAAATCGAATGCGGTATCGTAGGTTTCTTCTTCAGAAACCGACACAGCCTTACTGACAGTTGTTGAATTTAGGGTCTGCCCTGACGTTACCTTCGTCTGGATGGCACTCCCCACGACGACCGAGTCCGCTATGTTTTCATCTGTATCGGTAGTCGCGTCTGCCTCAGCATCTGATGCATTGATACTGGAACCGGTAGTCTCAGTTTCTGAAACACCACTGCTTGGCTCACGAGTACTCTGGGATAGGTCAGCAGCCTGTGTAGGCTCGGTGGGTACCAGCGAGCTGGGAGCCGGCCCACCCTCTCCAGGCGTCGGCATCGACGCCGTGACTCTTTCTTCCTGGCGAAGTCGAGCGTCAAGGTCGTCATAAAGCTCGCGCTGGCGCCGTCTGAGCTTTTCTAACTCAAACGCCTGAATATCGAGCTGATTACGTAACGAACTGATTTCACGGCGTAAATCTTCAATCAGGGCTGCTGTTTCAGGACCAGAGCCGGTGAGCACCGCTGATGTCGGCGTGTCACCCCCGGAGACAACAGATATCAGGGGGGCCGAAGACTGCTCTTTTGTAGGAACACCAAATAACGACTTGGTCGTTTCCCATAGCGGCTGACAGTCCCCGCTGCGGGTGTTCTCTTCTTGCCCCTCGGGACAAGCTGCCCATGCGACGGACATATTCGCAGACAGGACCAAGGCGACCCCAAGCATCAGCCGACACGACGCGACTGCAGCGCGGGTACATCTTCTCATAGGAAATGCCGTGCCTGAACTAAACCCCGCCGCTAACCCGTACTACTCAATATAGGAGTTCAACACGGCGATTCAGCGACCAGGCGCTTTCATCGTGTTCCATCGCGACAGGCCGCTCTTCCCCGTAGGAAATACTGCGTATGCCATCCGGCATAACACCCATCATCTGGAACAACTCTGCCACTGCGTTGGCACGTCGTTCGCCAAGGGCAAGGTTGTATTCGCGCGTACCCCGTTCATCGGCGTGACCCTCCAGTACAACGGCCATTCCTGGATTTCCAGCAAGATATTCTGCATGCGCCTCAACAATACGTTGCGCTTCCGGTGTCAAGGCGTTGCTGTCGAATTCAAAGTAGATTACCCGGGTGCCAAGAGGGTCATCGAGGTCCAGAGTATTGTCCATGGTCGTGAGCACCTGAACTGAGCCTGAGTCATCTGAACTCAGCCCCGACGACGTTGCATCTGCCTGGAGATTGACGCTGGAGTCTTCGACTTCTGCTGAACCCTTTTTCTTGGTGGCCGCACAGCCTACCAGAACCACACTCAGTAATAGCACCAGAGAAAAATGAAAAATTCGTCGCATCCTGATAACCCTCCGTATTCGCTACTGTTTCCTAGAAGACCACGCGGGCTCCCGAACCTCTCCCTGGTGCAGCCTCAATATCTGTTTTATTCGTCCATCGGCTGACACCGCAGCAAGTACACCCTGATTCCCACGTTGGGTCGCGTACATAATCATGGCCCCGTTGGGCGAATAGGTCGGCGAATCATCTAGGGGACCGTCAGTCAATAGCTTAAGCTCATTGTTGCCCGTATAGAATACACCAATCTGGTCACCGTTTCCCTGATTTGTCACCATTACCAGATGTTTACCATTTGGGTCGTACGACGCTCCAGCATTCTCGCGCCCCTCCTTGGTCAAACGCTGAGCAGGGCCGCCGGCCGCTGAAATCCTAAAAATATGAGGTCTGCCACTGCGGTCTGAGGTAAAGACCAGGTGACGGCCATTGGGAGACCAGGCCGGTTCTGTATCAATCCCGGGATGTTTGGTCAGGCGTGTCAAGCGAGACGCCGCGACGTCGAAGATATAAATGTCGTGGTTTCCGTCCCGCGACAATCTCAGTGCGAGACGACGACCATCGGGTGACCAGGCAGGTGCACTGGCTGTGCCTTTTTCCTGAAGAAGCTTTCGCCGCTCACCGGTCTCCACGTTCTGTACCCAGATCATCGCACCGCTGGTTCGACTGGCAAACGAGACATAAGCCAGGCGCTTGCCGTCCGGCGCCCAGGCGGGCGACAGAATCGGGAAGTTTGTTCGTAGAATCTGCTGCGCGTTGTGTCCATCGGAATCTGCCACCATCAACTGGTATTGCCGGGTGTTACTGGAGTCTTTTTCGACCGTGACGTAAGCGATGCGGGTATCAAAGGCTCCAGGTGTACCTGTTAACGCTTCATAAATGTAGTCGCTCACCTGGTGTGCAACCTGGCGCAACTGGCTCGACCCTACAGTCCAACGATATCCCGCGAGTAATTTCTCTTTGAATACATTGTAGAGATAAAAATTGACTTCATAACGGTCATTACCGAGCTGGCTGACACGGCCGATCACCAGGGCCTCTGCTTTAATCAGGCGCCAATCCTTAAACCGAATCTGGTCTGGACCGCTTGGACGACTCAGAAAGTCGCCGGGTGGTAATGACAAAAATCGACCAGACCGGTAGAGATCGGCCGACACTATGTTGCGAATATCTTCGTTCGGTCTTTGCTGGCCCTGAAACTGAAAGGGTACCACCGCAATCGGGATACCGGTGTCCTGTCCTTGTGTGATTTCGATCGTAAGAATCGCCCATGTCGGCGCACTGAACAATCCAACTAACAGAGTAAGTACTCCAGCAATAAACACTTTGATCATTAAATGCACTCTAAATGTCCGGCTTAAATATGATCTGAAACTCCTGGTCTAGCCACTTTAAGAACCGGGGGTTGTCCGGGAATGGCAGCGGTGAAGCCTTGTAGACCGCGTTTTCCGCTGATCGACGGCATGTGTCGTCACCACTGTCTCCGACCACCTTCACAGCAGTCACCTCTCCACTGATGTTGACCTTAACCGAAATGGTCACTTCCTGACCACTACAAGCCAGGCGATTGCTCCAGTTTCCCTCGATCTTGCGCTTAATCGCGCCCACCAGACTGCCCAGTGCAGAATATGCGGCCTGTTTCTCCTGCTCGCGGGCCTCCTCGGCCTGACGTTTCTTCTTGGCTTTGGCCTTGCGCTTCTTTTCGGCTTCGGCCTTACGTTTCTTTTCGGCTTTGGCCTTGCGCTTCTTTTCGGCTTCGGCCTTACGCTTCTTTTCGGCTTAGGCCTTGCGCTTCTTTTCGGCTTCGGCCTTGCGCTTCTTCTCGGCTTCGGCCTTGCGCTTCTTTTCGGCTTCGGCCTTGCGCTTCTTCTCAGCCTCGGCCTTGTGCTTCTTCTTGGCTTCGGCCTTGTGCTTTTCTTCCTGCTCTATGGCCGACCGATCGATAACAATGGCCTTAACTGGCTTGGCGACACTCGGTTCAATGACTTGCGGCTTGAAGCTCAAACTCAAGCCCAATAACAGACCAAAGGCTACATGTACCAATACAGCCAGAATCACAGCTCGAACCGGGCGACTGAACTTGCGCACGGCTCGATTCACAACCGACTCACTCTCCAGTGGGGTCTGTTACCAGGCCTATACTCGGCACACCGGCCTGCTGCAGCAGCACCATGGCCTGAACAACCGCGTCATACGCCACTGCCTTATCTCCCTCCACCATGAACGGTGTCTTGGGATTATTGCGCAGCACAATGGCGGCTTTGATCCGAATCTCGTTGAGATCAGCAACAGGCTGCTTGTCTTCATTCAGATAATAAGCCCCATCACGATCGATACGAACCACAAACGGTTCACTTCGATCATCGACGACAGGCTTGGCATCCGCTGCCGGAAGATCAATAGTGACACCCTCCATCATCAACGGCGCGGTGACCATAAATATCACCAGCAACACCAACATCACATCGATGTAGGGTACGACGTTGATCTCGCTCATCAGGCGTTTATGCCGGTGTCTTGAGACCCGCATCAGTTGACTCTCCTATCTGTCAGGCTCGTCGGTTTATACCCAAAGCCTGCCGGTTCACGATACTTAGAAACTCTTCGACAAACACTTCGTATCTTGCGATCAACGATTCAGCATTACTTGAAAACCGGTTGTAGGCAATGACAGCAGGGATGGCCGCAAACAACCCCATTGCCGTTGCAATCAGCGCTTCGGAAATTCCCGGTGCCACAGTGGCTACGGTGACGTGCTGCAACGTACTGAGCGAGCGAAAGGAATTCATAATGCCCCATACCGTACCGAACAGTCCCACATAAGGGCTGGTGGACCCGACTGTGGCCAGAAACGACAGTCTCGATTCCAAGGTCTCGATTTCACGGCTGAGTCCAACCCGCATGGCCCGGTGAACGCCGTCAACCAGTTCAGCACGGTCTACAGTGCCATTACCCGCCAGTCGATTGTATTCGCGATAACCCGCGACAAATATGCTGGCCATTCCAAGGGGTTCTGCTTCCTCCTCGGTATAGCGCCGGTAAAGTCCATTGAGTTCACCTCCCGACCAGAATTCTGAATCAAAGTTGTCGGATTCCAAGCGGAGATTTTTCAGCGTCGACGACTTGGTGAATATCACCACCCAGGATGCCAGTGAGGCAAGTATCAGCAGAAGCATCACGAGCTGAACCAGCAGGCTGGCCTGCAGCATCAACTCCAGGATCGATATCGTGTCGTTACTGACTGTAACTTTGACCGCTTCGTTCATGCTGCTTGAGTTTCTCCCACAAGAGTTTCAGGCATCGCTCTGGGCTTCAGGGTGTCAACATCGACACAAGCGAGCCGAACCTGACCTGTACACAGCACGTCGCCAGCTCGCACTACGACTTGCTGCAACTCCACGCTGACCTTGCGCATCCGCCCTACGGCAACCGACACATCAAGATTGTCACTCAACCGGGCCGGTTGAAGGAAATCGAGCGTGATGGCGCGTACTGTAAACATCAGTCGTTCTGTATCCGCCAGCCTGGCAACATCGATCCCACGCGACCGCAGCCATTCGGTGCGGGCACGTTCCATAAATTTAAGGTAATTACCGTAATAAACAATCCCACCTGCATCGGTGTCTTCGTAGTAAACCCGAACGGGCCAGCTGAAATGCTCAGCCACTGCCTTCTGGTGCGACAGGCAAACATGATCCGGGGCTCACTTCGCTTTCAGCCCCATATTCGGCACAATGTCTGTCATCAACGTGATCAATTCCTGCAGATTTCATGCCATCTGCTTAATCCTGCGGCTCAAACAACGCACCCTGACCCGAATCCGGGGTTGGTGCTTTGAGACCAAAATGGGCCCACGCCGCTTTACCAGCCATGCGTCCGCGCGGAGTACGGACCAGAAAATCCGATAGAATTAAATACGGCTCGACCACATCTTCAAGCGTACCCCGCTCCTCTCCAATGGCTGCGGCCAGACTGTCCACGCCGACCGGTCCGCCGCCGAATCTTTCTATCACCGCCAGCAGCAACCGGCGGTCGAGCCCATCCAACCCTGATTGGTCGACCTCCATCATATCCAAGGCGCGGTCGGCAATGTCGCTGGTGATTCGGCCGTCAGATTTTACCTGGGCATAGTCTCGAACCCGCCGCAACAGCCGGTTGGCGATCCGGGGCGTGCCACGACTGCGACGTGCCACCGCCGCGACACCGGCCTGATCTACTTCTACCCCAAGAATATCAGCCGAGCGCTCAACGATCCGGCCCAGTTCCTCTGGGTCGTAAAACTCCAGACGCTGCACAATTCCGAAGCGATCCCGCAATGGCGATGTCAACAGCCCCACGCGCGTGGTCGCACCCACCAGCGTGAATGGCGGTAAATTGAGTTTTATCGAGCGAGCTGATGGTCCCTCACCAATCAAGATATCCAACTGGTAGTCTTCCAGCGCCGGGTAAAGAATCTCTTCAACAACAGGGCTCAATCTGTGGATCTCATCCACGAACAATACATCGTGGGGTTCGAGGTTAGTCAAGATTGCAGCGAGGTCACCGGCCTTTTCCAATACAGGTCCAGAGGTCTGGCGAAGATTGGCACCCATCTCGTGGGCAATAATATGGGCCAGTGTGGTCTTGCCCAGCCCGGGTGGGCCGAATACCAGTACATGATCCAGTGCTTCACTTCGATTGCGCGCTGCGCCAATGAATATCTCCAACTGCTCGCGCATTCGCATCTGGCCCACAAACTCATTCATGGTGACCGGTCTTAAATTGCGTTCGATCGCTCGCTCCTGAGTGCTATCGACGCCCTCGTCAGGTGATACGAGCGAATCTCGGCCCGTCATGTCCGCGCACCTGAAAGGCTGGCCAGCGCAGCCCGGATGAGTTCCTCAACACCTGCGCCATCGGATGCCGTACTGCGTATTGCGCGTGCAGCATCAGTCTGCCGATAACCCAGTGCGACCAATGCACTGACGGCATCGTGTTCCGGTGTCAGTGAGCGAGTCCCAACAAATGAAGGCCCACTCCCTTCGATACCGTCGAGTCGATCTCTAAGATCAACAATCAGGCGCTCCGCTGTCTTGCGACCGATACCCGGTACCCGTGTAAGCATGGCGGCATCGGCTGCGCTCACACACGTCACCAGGTCTTCAACCGTAAGACCAGAAAGAATCGCGAGCGCCACCCGCGGTCCGACCCCATTGACCTTAAGCAGGTATCGAAACACGTCCCGTTGCCGCTGCTCGGTAAAGCCGTACAACAGGTGTGCATCGTCGCGTACGACGAGGTGTGTGTGCAGACAGACCTCACTGCCGGCCTCCGGCAAGTTGTAAAAAGCCGTCATCGGCGCCTCCAACTCATATCCGATACCGGCGACATCAACGAGCAGTCTGGGGGGCTGCTTATAGACCAGTTTGCCGTGTACCTGTCCGATCATCATTCGGTCTCCAACCGTTCAGACAGACCGGTCGTCTGCCTGTTGTTGCGTCTTGGCCACGCGCTTTTCCACCTGTGCGGTGTGAATGTGGCATATCGCACAGGCCAATGCATCTGCAGCATCGAAGGGTAGTTTGCGATCCATGCCCAGCAGCACCCGAACCATATGCTGGACCTGCTCCTTTTCTGCCCTGCCAGTGCCGACCACAGACCGCTTGATCTCCAAAGCGCTGTACTCGGATACGGCGAGTCCGTGATTTACTGCCGCCAGCATCGCGCTGCCACGGGCGTGCCCTAGAATCAGTGCCGCATGCGGATTTGTAGCCAGGAAAACCCGTTCTATGGCCACCGACTGTGGCTGGCACCGGGCAATGGCGTCACCGACACCGCTGTAGATCACGGCCAGGCGTTCACCCAGTTCGCCGTCTCCCGCACGAATGCACTCGCTGTGCACATGGCGCAGACTCTGTCCATCGATCTCAACCACACCGACCCCGGTGACCCTGGAGCCGGGATCTATACCCAGTACTCTAATCGGCATCACGGCTGATTCGCGGGCGTCGCCACTCAACTGGCGAACACCATGTCCTCCGGGAAACTCGCATTGGTAAAGACATCCTGCACATCGTCCAGGTCTTCCAACGCGTTAATCAGCAGCATAACCTTTTCGGCCTCCTCTCCAGCGAGTTCGGTCTCACTCGTTGGCCGCTGCACCACCTCGACCACTGCCGACACCAACCCCGCTGCGGACATCTGATTTGTTACAAGGTTCAGTTCATCGGGTTCGGTGATCACCTCAACCGTACCGTCAGGACCGGTTTCAACATCCTGTGCGCCGGCGTCTACTGCCGCTTCCATGACCACATCTTCATCCACACCCGGCGGAAAAATCAGCAGCCCGACCTTGTCGAACAGGTAGGCAACCGACCCTTCAGAACCCAGGCTACCGCCGTACTTGGTAAAAGCATGACGAACCTCACTGACGGTCCGGTTGCGGTTATCGGTTGTACATTCCACCAGCACGGCGATCCCACTCGGGGCATAACCTTCATAGCGGACTTCTTCATAGGACACGCCGTCTAACTCCCCGGTACCGCGCTTGATCGCCCGGTCTACGGTGTCCCGTGTCATATTGGCACCAAGTGCCTTGTCAGTGGCGGTGCGCAGCCGCGGATTTGAAGTCACGTCACCGCCGCCAGCACGCGCGGCTACCGTAATCTCCCGAATGAGCTTGGTAAACAGTTTGCCGCGTTTTGCATCCTGCGCCGCTTTGCGAAACTTAATGTTAGCCCATTTACTGTGCCCGGCCATTGGGAGTTCTTCGTCGTCGTATTGCTGTTTCAGTCAGTCGCTGTGATTGCAGCAACGACACGCTCTAATGCATCCCGGTTCGACCATGACCATACCTTTGTAATCGCATCTTCGATCGGTAACCACAGGCTGCTCGAGTGCTCGGCATCAGACAATACAGGTTGACAAGGCTCTGACAACTCAAGCGAGAACAGATGCTCCTTGTTGTCGGACACACCTGGTGCATATCGATGACGATACTCCGGCAATATAGGAAAAGTATACGTGTGCTGCCAGTTGCGCCAGCCCGACAACGCTTTGATGCCAGTTTCTTCTTTAAGTTCGCGACAAGCTGCATCAGGTGGCGACTCGTCGGGCCATTTCAAGCTGCCGGTAATGGACTGCCAGAATACGGGACGAGTGCGTTTGAGCAACAGCGTCTGCCCAGTCACCGTGTAGACTACAATCAGCACTGACTCGGGTCGTTTGTGCGCAATCTCTGATCGGAGTGAGACCGCGCTCATGCCGAGTTCGAATCGGTTACCGGTGCTTGTGTTGCACGGAGCCGAATTCCAAGTTCGCGCAACTGGTTGCCCTCCACATCGCTGGGAGATTCCGTAAGCAGGCAGGAGGCTTTCTGCGTTTTTGGAAATGCGATCACGTCGCGAATGGATTCTTCTCCTGCCATCATGGCAACGATCCGGTCCAACCCAAACGCGATGCCACCGTGTGGTGGTGCCCCATAGCGCAGTCCGTCGAGCAGAAAACCAAACTTTTCTTCTGCCTCCTGCGACTCGATACCCAAGAGTTGAAAAATCCGCGCCTGCGTGTCCCTTCGATGATTACGGATCGACCCCCCACCGATCTCAGTGCCGTTCAGGACCATATCGTAGGCCCTTGAAATGACAGCGCCAGGATCTGTATCGAGCAGCGGTAGATGGTCCTCCCGCGGCGCCGTAAACGGATGGTGAAGAGATTGCCACTGGCCCGTATCGGAATCCTGTTCAACCAGCGGAAATTCGGTCACCCATAACGGCGACCAGCGTTCTTCTGCCATCTCCAGGTCATGGCCAAGACGAACGCGCAACGCACCCAGCGCATCGTTCACGACGGCTGCCGTGTCGGCACCGAAAAAGATCAGGTCGCCATCGATCACCTCTGTGCGCTTGAGGATCTCAGCGATGACATCATCAGGCAGAAACTTGAGGATCGGGGACTGTAAACCATCCCGACCTGCCGCAACCTGGTTTACTTTGATGTAGGCCAGTCCCTTGGCTCCGTAAAGTTTGACAAAATCTGTATAGCTGTCGATCTGCTGTCGACTGACCGAACCGCCACCTGGTAGCCGAAGGGCGGCGACCCGACAGCCCGGATCTGACGCAGGACCTGAAAACACCTTGAATTCGACATCCCGCAGCAGATCAGCCACATCGACCAGTTCCAGTGGAATTCGCAGGTCTGGCCGGTCGGTCCCGAAACGCCGCACTGCCTCGGCGTAAGACAACCGAGGGAACGGTGACGGCAATTCAATATCCAGCACACCTTTGAACAAGTCACGGATCATTTGTTCCATGGCTCCCATGACGTCGTCTTCACGGACGAACGACATCTCGATATCCAACTGCGTGAATTCAGGCTGACGATCTGCCCGCAGGTCCTCGTCACGAAAACAGCGGGCAAACTGGTAGTACCGTTCAAAGCCGGACACCATCAACAACTGCTTGAACAGCTGCGGAGACTGGGGCAGTGCAAAAAACTGTCCGGGATAAATTCGACTGGGTACCAAGTAGTCCCGCGCACCCTCCGGGGTAGAACGGGTGAGTACAGGCGTCTCTATTTCAATGAAATCCTGCAGTTCCAGAAAGTGACGCAAATTGCGGGTTGCCTGGTGACGCAAGCGTAGATTGCTCTGCATTCGAGAACTTCGCAGGTCCAGGTAGCGATACCGCAGCCGTACTGCTTCGCCGGTGTCATCATCGTCGACTTGAAACGGCAAGGGATCACTGGCATTGAGGATTTCAATGTCGTGTCCCAGAACCTCTACAGCTCCAGTGGGCAACTCGGGGTTTTCAGTACCTTCCGGTCTGGGCCGTATCCGCCCGGAGACCCAGAGTACATACTCATTACGCACCGCTTCGGCGATAGCAAACTGCGCCTGTCGATCAGGATCCATCACGACCTGAACAATTCCTGATCGATCCCGCAGATCGATAAAGATCACGCCACCGTGATCACGACGACGCTGAACCCAACCGCACAGACTGACTTCCTGACCGTTCAGCTCCGGCGTGATCGTGCCACACAACGCACTGCGAGAAACCCTGTTCATAAAAAGATTTTCAAGAGAAACTGAATCCGTGCAGGTTTTACCCTGAAAACTCAGTTTGTCGGCGATGCATTCTTGCTGCCACCCAACTTGGACCCGGTCGCAGTGGAATCAGAGGTGGATTTAGTGGACTCCGATTTGCTGTCAGATGACTTGCCGCCTGACGATTTAGTGTCACTACTGGCACCGTCAGCTGATTTACTGTCGCTGGATTTGCTCGAGGCGGACTGCTCATCACCGGCCTTGGTGTCTTTTGGTTTTTCCTTACCCGAATTCTTGAAATCGGTCTCATACCAGCCGGAACCTTTGAGTACAAAAGCGGCGACAGACACCTTTTTTCTAAGACTCTCTTCTCCACATTCGGGACAGAAAACCAGCGGGTCTTCAGACATCTTCTGTAACGCTTCAAGGTGATGGTCGCATGAAACGCAGGCATACTCGTAGATCGGCATGTCAAATCCTTCGGCTATAGCTGTCGTTTACCTTGCTGACGCAAGGCTTAAAAAACGTTCGTACAACCTTTTATTATAACCTTTGTTGGCTTAAGTCAGATCAATTGCGCGGCTGCGACAAGCCGCAGCTTGAGCGCAGTGCTACGCGCTTTTCCCAAACAATCGGACCTGGGCACCCGACAGCATATCGGCGAGTCTGTGCCGCAATATCCACAGGCACACCAGTGACGGGATGACCATGACGGCCGTCAACACAAAAAATTTGCCCCAGTCGCCATCGAGCCAATCCACCAGAGCACCGGACGACGAGGCAAACAATGTCCGTCCAGCTGTGCCAATCGAAGCCAGCAGCGCATACTGGGTTGCCGTGTAGGTGCGGTCGACCAGCATCGAAATAAAGGCAACAAAGGTGACTGTTGCAAATGCACCGGTGAGGTCGTCGAGCAGCACTGCGGCTGCAAACAAAACCTCCGAGCGACCGGACCAGGCCAGCCAGGAAAACATCAGGTTCGTCACTGCCATCAGAATTCCAGATACGAACATGGCTCTCACCAGCCCGATCCGAATTGCAAACAGCCCGCCAATCAACGTAAACACAACCGTGGTGATCCAGCCTATACCCTTTGAGTACAGCGCGATGTCTGATTTACTGAAACCCATTTCCGTGTAGAACACAATCGACATTCGCCCGAGAAACGCCTCACCGATTTTGAACAGGAAAACAAAAGCGAGGATAGCCAGGGCTATTGCAAATCCGTTGCGCCTGAAAAAACTGAGCAATGGGCCCACAACTGTTCCAACCAGCCAGGCCACAATCTGACCTGTCAGTCCACTGAGCGCCAAGTTTGAGGCGATAACGTTGTCCTGTTCTAATTGTTCAGCAACGCGCTCCTCGGGCGACTGTTCAGGAACAAACATCAGTGCGATGTTGCAAACAATGACAATCGCGCCCAATACGAGGAATGTGGTCTGCCAGTAATTTTCCATACCTGCAGACTGAAAAGCCTGTGCCGTATTGAGGGCAACGACCCCCCCAAGCTTGTAACCTGTCCACCAGCCCACCACAGCAATAGCCGCGCCGGCCGCCATTGAGCGACCTTCGCCCCGACCGATCTGCTCAATGCGCAACGCATCGATGGTGATATCCTGTGTCGCAGAAGCGATCGCGATGACCAGTCCGATCGCAATCACACCCCAGAGATTTGCTGAAGGGTCGACCAGGCTCCACCCCCCCAGACAGACCAGTATCAGCGCCTGAAGTGTCACGATCCAGGCCCGGCGATGACCCAGTCTAGGCGTGAGATACGGTACCCGAAGCCGGTCGATCAGCGGTGCCCACAGAAAGTTGAACGCGTACACGCCGAATATCAGACCGGCCCAGCCGATGGTACTGCGGCTCAGTCCATCTTCCTTGAGCCACAATGACAGACTGCTGCCAATCAGAACCCAGGGAAATCCACTGATGATGCCCAGCAGCAGAATGCGTGCCATCCGCCTTTCCAGATAGATCGAGAAGGTTTCGGACATTTTGGTCATCGGTGCTCTCCCCAGGGCTGTGTTGTCGACAACCGCTTTCCTGATTGAACGACGGTCTATCCGGTCAACCGTTCAGCCACCGTGCACTGTTTTTGTAATCGATGATCAGCGGTGCGTGGTCTGAAAACCGGTCATCGGTAAAGATCGAGGCCAGCTGGGCACGCGCGGCAATCGCGGGGGTTGCAATCTGGTAATCGATGCGCCAACCCACGTTCTTGGCCCAGGCCTGACCCCGATTTGACCACCAGGTGTATTGCTCGGGCCGATCATCCAGGTGCCGGAACACATCGACCATGCCCAGATCATTAAACAGCCAGTCCAGCCACGCTCGTTCATCGGGCAGAAAACCGGAATTCTTTCGGTTTCCGCGCCAGTTCTTAAGATCAATCTCCTTGTGGGCAATGTTGAAGTCACCACACAAGATATAGTCGCGTTCGCCGTTCATAAACCCTTTCAGCAGCGGCTCCATCTTTTTCATGATGCGATATTTGAAATCCTGGCGTTCATCGCCACTGGTGCCGGACGGCATATAGACCGATACCACGCTCAGTCGTCCGTAGTCGGCCTGAACCCAGCGCCCCTCCCGGTCGAACGCCTTCCAGCCCAGACCCTCGATCACGCGGTCGGGTTCTCTCCTGGAATAGATGGCAACACCGCTGTAGCCCTTCCGCTCGGCATCGACGTAGTAGGTCTGGTAGCCTTCAGGGCTGAATTCAGGTGCTTTTCGCTGTTCCGGCTGGGCGCGGGTCTCCTGCAAACACACCACATCCGCATCTTGTATAGGCAACCAGTCGAAAAACTGTTTCCGAGCGGCGGCTCGTATCCCGTTAACATTCAGCGTTATTATTCTCACCCAGGCGCCCCAGAATCGGTAATTGACCGCGTTAACCTTAAAATGACCCATAGAGAACAGCAATTCCTGCAATTTGCCATCAACAGCGGGGTCTTACGGTTCGGTGAGTTTACCCTCAAATCCGGCCGCGTCAGTCCCTATTTCTTTAACGCGGGCCTGTTTTGCACGGGTGCCATGCTGTCCCAGTTGGCAGGGTTTTATGCGGCTGTTTTATGCGAAAACGAACCTGACAATTTTATGCTGTTCGGGCCTGCCTACAAGGGCATCGTACTGGCCACGGCCACCGCGGCGGCGCTACACAACCAGTATGGGCGCAACGTACCCTTTGCCTACAACCGAAAAGAGGTTAAGGACCATGGTGAAGGCGGCACCGTTGTCGGTGCACAACTCACCGGCCGGGTTGTCATCATCGATGATGTGATCACTGCAGGTACCGCTATCGGTGAGTCGGTGGACATCATCGAATCGGCCGGCGCCCAGGCAGCAGCAGTGATTGTTGCACTGGACCGTGAAGAGATCGTTTCGGACCAAGGCCAGTCTGCAATCACGCAGATTCGTGAGCGCTACGGTCTGCCAGTCCATGTGATTGCCCGCTTCAGCACGCTGATTGAACACCTTCGCTCGGCACCGGATCTTAAACAACATCTCGATGCGCTGGAGGCCTACCGAAACCGCTACGGCGATCCAGGCACTGCCACCAGTACCTGACGATAGGGGCGTCAGACCCAGGTCACCCACAGCCACCGCTAAAAGCGCCAACTGGTATGGCCTGTAAGCCTACGGCAGGACTGCAAGGGCACTGCGGTAACCCTGCTTGGGCCCATCGGCGATACGCTCGACGGTGTTGTAGAAGGCTTCAAAATTCTGGTCCACCGCCTTAAAGAGTCGCCGAAAATCGGGTACCAGGTCATAGTAGGCACCAATTGCAGCAAGATGTGCGTTGTTCAGCGGTTGGGAAAACCAGGCGTCCCAGCCCGGGCCACCTCCACCCCTTGACCGCAGGTCCAGGTACGACTGCCGCAACGCAGCCAGCCGCTGCAATTTGCGTTGCGCCATGATCGAGGGACTCAGGCCTTCAGCATACACTGCCGCCAGCTGCGCCTGATGGGCTAGCACCAGTTTGATCACCTCGTCGCGCCTGCGGCTGCGATCTTCGAACGCATCAAAATCCGCCTGTCTGCCCGACCGCGCTAACCATCGTCGTACCCCTTCGTGTTCGACCAGTGTGGCAAAGGATTCATTGAACGTGGTGTCGTCGGTCACATAAATCACCTGATGGGCCAGTTCGTGGAACAGAAGTCCAGCCAGATCCTCTTCAGCCAAGTCCAGAATTGTGTTGGGCACAGGATCAGGCAACCACCCCAGGGTCGAATAGGTTTTGACGCCAGCTACACTGACATCGTAGCCCTTCTGTCTCATCTGCTCGGCAAACCTAAACGCCGCCTGACGGCTGAAATAACCGCGATAGGCGACGCAACCTGCGACTGGAAAACACCAGGTAACCGGTTCTGTCGAAAAAATCGGCGCCGCAAATACGTTCCAGAGCACATAGGGCTGTTGGACATCAACGAAACGGGTGTAACTCGCGTTATCCGGCAATGCGAGTTGCTCGACTGCAAACTGGCGGATCCGACTCGCCAGCATCAGCTGTCGACGGCGCGACGCCGACACACTTGGATCGCTGACCACGGAGTGAATCGGTTCACTCCGCCACAGTAACGAGATCTGCCCGCGCGCCGCTTGGGCGTAATACCCCGGCAAAGCGCAACCGGGCAACCCAAGCGCGATCAGCAGCAACAGCAGCACAGCACGTCCGGTACTTTTATTGCCATCGTTCGGGGTAAACCCTACCCTGCAAGGCATAATAGCGTTGATCTTTGTAATCAGTATTCCCATTAGCAGCCTGCGTATGACAGACCCGGCCGAACAACTCGAGTGCTATCTGGTCGGTGGTGCCGTTCGAGATCAGTTACTCGGTGATGCCAGCACCGACCTTGACTGGGTGGTGGTCGGTGCCAGTGAAGATACCATGCTGAAGCTCGGATTTTCACCGGTTGGCCGGGACTTTCCGGTTTACCTGCATCCCACAACCCATCAGGAGTATGCGCTGGCACGGCGCGAGAAAAAGACCGGCCCGGGGTATCGCGGTTTTGAGACTGCCGCATCCCCCGATGTCACGCTCGAGGATGATCTTTCCCGCCGGGACATCACCATCAACGCCATGGCCCGCTCCCGGCAGGGAATACTGATCGACCCGTGGGGGGGTGCGACTGACCTTGCAGCCGGCGTGCTAAGACACGTATCAGCCGCATTCACCGAGGATCCACTGAGGGTGTTGCGCGTAGCAAGGTTCGCGGCCCGCTACCACGATCGTGGGTTCGGCGTCGCAGCAGAAACGCTGGCACTGATGGAAAGTATGGTCACTGACGGCGAGCTGGGCACGCTCACGCCTGAACGGATCTGGCAGGAACTCTCGCGCGCACTGAACGAAGCCCAGCCGGCTGAATTTTTTCGCACACTGCGCCGGTGCGGCGCTCTGGGCGTTATCTTTCCTGAACTCGATGCTCTGTTCGGTGTGCCCCAACCCCAGGCCCACCACCCTGAAGGCGACGCCGGTATACACACCCTTCTGGTGCTCGAGCAAGCCGCCAGGTTGAGCACTAGCAGCAAGATCCGGTTTGCTGCCCTGGTTCACGACCTTGGTAAAGGCACGACGCCGCCGCAACACTGGCCAAAACACATCGGCCACGAAAAGCGAGGCCTGAAACTGGTCGGGAAGATGTGTGATCGACTGCGGGTGCCGGCGGATTATCGCCGGCTGGCACTGCTGGTCACCGAATACCACCTGCTGATGCACCGTCTCGATACGCTCAGACCTGAAACTGTGCTCAAACTGCTCAACCGACTGGATGCATTTCGCAACCCCGATCGGGTCGAGGATTTTGCGCTCGCCTGCGAAGCCGATGCGCGGGGACGTGGTACGGGTTTAGCGACAAATTATCCGAGCACCAAACTGCTCCAGGCCTATCTGCAGGCCGTGACGGCACTCAGTTTCGGTGATCTGGAGGGCAGCGCAACTGACGGCCGGGCGCGCGGACGGGAAGTCCGGAAACGTCGCCTGGCAGCGCTTGGTTCGGTCCAAATCGCGTGGCGTAATACCACTTGACGCAATGAATGAGTTGCGATTACTCAGTGCATCGCTTCAATAATGCTGCAATAGTTGGCGACCCCTGCGCCACCCATATTGAATACCCCCGCAACCGATGCTCCCGACACCTGCATGTCACCAGCCTCGCCCAGAACCTGCATAGCCGCCAATGCGTGCATCGATACACCGGTCGCACCAATTGGATGACCTTTCGCTTTCAGACCACCAGATACATTGACGGGCAGCTTCCCGTCTTTTGCAGTCCAGCCATCCAGCGCGGCCTGCGCACCACGTCCGCGTTCCGTCAGTCCCATAGCCTCATACTGCATCAATTCGGCCATGGTAAAACAGTCGTGGGTCTCGACCAGATCCAGGTCATTCAGCGTCATGCCGGCAGCCTGCAGTGACCCCTGCCAGGCTCGGGCACAACCATCCAAAAATGTCATGTCGCGCCGACTCATAGGCAGAAGATCGTTCACCTGGGTACTTGCTCGCAGCCTTGCGGCATGTTGTAGATCGCGAGCTACGTCTTCATCAGCCAACACCACTGCCGCCGCACCATCCGAGACCAAGCTGCAATCGGTCCGTTTAAGTGGTGCTGCCACCACCGGATTTTTTTCGGATTCGGTTCGGCAAAACTCATAGCCCAAATCTTTATGCAGTTGTGCCCATGGGTTGGCACAGCCATTGTGGTGGTTTTTTGCTGCAATGGTCGCTAATGCATCAGCCTGATCACCATGCTGGCTGAAGTAGTCCATCGCGATGTCTGCAAATATACCTGCAAACCCGTTAGCCACACCCGCCTCTTCCTTAAGATACGAACATGCCAGCAGCACACGATTGAGTTCTGGTGTGGGCACATTCGTCATCTTTTCCACACCGACCACGAGCACCACCTTGCCACGCCCTGCCGCAATAAAGTCCCTTCCCTGGTAAATGGCCGCTGATCCTGTGGCACAGGCGTTCTCGACACGGGTCGCCGGCTTGTAACGCAGTCCCTCAAAACCATTCATAACCAAAGAAGACCCGAAGTCCTGTTCATTCATACCACCGTTGAACCAGCCCAAAAATACGGCATCGACATCCGATGCGCCCACACCGGCGCTTACCAGTGCCTCTCCGGTAACTTCCAAAAGCATTGATTCGACATCGTCTTCTCGTCGTCCAAATGGGATGTGTCCCCACCCTACAATTGCAGTATTCATATTTCCTCCAGACAGATTATTTCTATAACCCAATTCAGCAATCTACCAGAACCAGAAAAATATCAGCACCCCAAGTGCCACTCTGTAGATCACAAACGGCAAAACACCCACGCGCTCAATAACCCTTAGAAATCCGGCGATGACAGCGAGTGCACTTACCGCCGCGACCAAAACACCAACAGCAAACACGACCCAGTCGACCGGCACCGCCGATTGACTGAGGTCACTCAGCTTCAGTGTGCCTGCCGCCACAATTACTGGAATAGACATTAGAAACGAAAACTGGGCTGCGTCCGAGCGACCTAAACCCAGCGCCAGGCCAGCACTCAGCGTAATACCCGATCGCGAGGTGCCCGGCACCAGCGCGATCGCCTGGGCGATGCCGATCAGCAGGGCGTGGTGCCACTTGAGGTCGTCAAGGGTGATCGTCCCGCGTCCTTTGGCATCAGCCCACCACAACACCAACCCAAAGACTAAAGTGGTGAAGCCAATCAGGATCGGGCTGCGGAGCAAACTCTCTATGACATGGCTCAACAAGGCGCCAGCGATCAGCGCAGGTCCGGTCGCGAGCACCACCAGCCAACCCAGACGCCCCGCTGATGTCACACGACCGCCGATGACCTGCTGATACCAGCCACACAGAATCTCCAGCACACGCCGGCGAAAATAGATCAGCACCGCAACCAGCGTGCCCAGGTGAACGGCAACGTCGAAGGCAAGGCCTTGATCGGGCCAGCCTAACCATTCTGACACCAGGATTAGGTGCCCAGAACTCGATATCGGCAAGAATTCGGTAATGCCCTGAACCAGGCCGAGGCCGACAGCCTCGTTAAAGCCAATCACAGGGCCATCCGTCGATCGCGCAGGGAAAAGCCCAGCAACGGTGTGTCAATGTGCTTGACCATCGCCAGTGCCTTGAAAGACTCGCCCATCTCTGATGAGAGTGTCAGCTGTTTGAGTTCCGCACTCAGTTTCGGATCCACTGGACCGGATGACGCATCTGCTACCAGATCAAGGACTCCAGTGGACAGTAAAAATGCCTCCTGGCTGGTGAATCCGGCGATATCAAGCCCTGCCACCTGACCTGCGGCTGCAATGGCGGAGAAATCGACGTGCGCAGTCAGATCCTGCAGACCGGGATATAAGAAAGGGTCCATATGGGCACGGTGCTGGTAGTGACACATCAGCGTACCGTCCGAACGTTCGGGATGATAGTACTCGGCGCCAGGATAGCCATAATCCATCACGAGTATCAGCCCAGTATCAAGAAGCCGCCCCACCGTCTGCATCCAGGCCGCGGCGCTGGGATTTACCTCGCTGGTGTAGTCCGCTACCAAACCGTACTGCTTAACCAACCGATCGATACGCCCGTTCTGCGCAAGATCCCGCTTCCACGACCAGTCAAGATGTCCATTACGCTCTACCACCCCAGCAGTCATATGTCCCTCTGCGGCAACCCGAAAGCGTATGACCGGCATCGCGTCGAGGACTTCGTTGGCCAGAATCACACCGCGGAAACCAGATTCCGGCAGCGTATCGAGCCAGCGGACCTTGACCGGGTTCTGCTCGATCTGACCGGCCAGTGTCTGTTGCTGTTGCGCACGCAGTGCTGGGCTGACTTCCACAATAAGATACTCGGCCGGCAGCCTGTCACGCTCAGCCAGCTCAGCAAGCACGGTCGCAGCCAGAACACCACTGCCGGCACCAAATTCAAGCAATGATCCGCCATCCAACTGGGCCAGTACCTGTGTCGCCTGGTGGGCCACGCAACGACCGTAGAGGGATCCCAGCTCAGGCGCAGTCACAAAATCTCCCTGCCGACCAAACTTCCGGGTACCAGAAACATAATACCCCAGACCCGGCTCGTACATCACCAGCGCCATATAGCGGTCAAATGGCAGCACACCGCCACAACGCTCGATCTCAGTGTGTACTCGTTCAACGACGCGAGCACTGTGTGCCAGGGCCTCTGGATCGGGTTCAGGCCACGGTTTTTTCGGCCATTGATTAGAGTTTGATACCACGGTCATACACCTTAAGTGCCGAGGTTGTTACTATCACGCCATTGTAACCGCCGTAGGGTGAGCCAAAGCATGAATGCGAACCGCAAATCCCTTGAACACAAGGTGGCTCTGATCACGGGGGGAGCTCGCCGTATTGGAGCCTGTATCGCCCGCACCCTTCATCGCGAGGGGTTGAATCTCGTGATTCATTACCACGGGTCTGCCGAGGCGGCACGAGAACTGCAGGCCGAGCTTCATCATCATCGACCTGATTCTGTGCTGCTTGTCGGCACAGATCTGCTGGATCCGGCAAAAATTGAGAAACTGGTGAGCCAGGCCACCCACGAATTCGGACAGCTGGATGTATTGGTCAACAACGCGTCGAGTTTTTACCCCACCCCCGTCGGCAAGACCACCGACGCGCAATGGGAAGATCTAATCGGCGTGAACCTTAAAGCGCCGTATTTTCTCTCTCAGGCAGCGGCAGGTCCACTGACAGAATCCGGCGGCTGCATTATCAATCTGGTTGACATTTATGCCGAGCGACCCCTCAAAAACCACCCGGTTTACAACGTCACCAAAGCCGGCCTGATCGGACTCACCCGTGCACTGGCGCGGGAACTCGGACCCGCAGTGCGCGTTAATGCCGTGGCGCCCGGCGCAATCCTGTGGCCAGAGGGCGACGTCGATGAGATTGCCCAACAACGCCTGATCTCACGCACACCCCTTAAACGGGCGGGCAACCCGACTGACATCGCCGAGACCGTGTTGTTTCTGGTTCGAGATGCAGAATTTCTGACCGGGCAGGTCGTGAATGTCGATGGGGGCAGATCGATTGTGCCTTGACAGGCGTTGACTGTCAGGTCAGGTCAAGGTCGATTTCCTTAAGCAGAACCGTACTGGTTTTTCTCATGCGGGTCCACATCGATGCATAGCGTTCTTGGGTCACCGGGTGTCGATCATCCGGCAACAGCCAGCTGAGCGGCATGAGCACGTAGGGGTGCTCGAGAATTTCACCGCGGGGTAGGTCGACACCTTCTCCATGCAGTACATGGTCGCCATAGAGCAGCAGGTCAAGGTCTAGTTCCCGCGAATCGAGCCGATCGCCTTGTCGGGTTCGTCCCTGGTTCGCCTCGACGCCGTGCAGAAAGGTCGTCACTTCTGCAACGGTTTGGGTTGTCTCAAAGCTAACGACAAGATTGTAGAAATCCGGCCCTGTGAATCCAACTGCCGGATTGGAATAAACCGGTGACATCCGCAATGCCCCGTAGGCACGCCCCAGCGCTGCCAGGGCAGCTTTTAAGTTGTTCTCCCGGTCGATATTGGTGCCAACGCTGATCACCACGCGGACCATTCAGCGCTCACCCCGCTCAACCACAACGCCCACATCTTTTGACCCTGTGACCGCACCGGGTTTGTTCACCCGCACCCGGCACCATTGGCAGCCAAATTCACCCAGCAGGATATTTGCGATATCTTCTGCAAGGCGTTCGACCAGATTGGCCTTGACGTCCTGAACATGCGCTGAGACCCGTTTGGCCACATCCTTGTAACTCAGTGTGTCACTCAAATCGTCGCTGGCTGCGGCTTTTGCAATGTCCCACCCCATGTCCAGATCGATCACAATTTTCTGCGTAATCCGACGTTCCCACTCCCAGACACCGATCACACAATCTACTTCCAGGCCATGGAGAAATATGATGTCCACAATCGGTTCCCGCCAGATTTATCAATCGCCAGATTATACTGGTGCCTGCCGCTGCTGAATCCGATCAACTGACCGAATCCATGCTTTATCTGATTACGCCATTTGCCGCCTACCTGCTGGGATCGGTCTCCAGCGCGATCCTGATTTCAAGCCTGCTGGGACTTCCGGACCCACGTACTGAAGGCTCTCGCAACCCCGGGGCGACCAATGTCCTACGCCTGGGCAGCAAGCCCGGCGCGGTGCTCACACTGGCTGGCGATATTGCCAAGGGCGTGCTGCCGGTGGTTGCAGCGCGCTGGTTTCTGGATGAACCTGTACTCCTCGCGTTGGCAGCCCTGGGCGCGTTTCTGGGACACCTGTTTCCGGTGTATTTTCGCTTTGAAGGCGGTAAGGGTGTTGCGACCGCCCTCGGTGTACTGGCAGCGATCGACTGGCAGCTCGCCTCGATTCTGATTGTCACCTGGCTCGTGGTTGCGGCGGTGTTTCGGTACTCATCACTTGCCGCCCTGGTGACGGCGGCTGCAGCACCCGTCTACGCATTCTGGCTCACCGGCGAACCGGTTTTCGTCGCACTGGGCGCAGTACTTGCCGCATTACTTTTCTTTCGCCACAGCGAAAATATTCGCCGCCTGCTCTCCGGCAATGAATCGAAGATCGGCAAGAAAAACTAGCCGGGTGGGTTCAGTCGACCGGTGCCAGATCGGTCAACGACCAGCGGGGGCGGACCGTAAAGTCTCGGTCATTGTGCTGCCCGCGCCTTAACCGGATCCAGCCGGCATAGGCAATCATGGCCGCGTTATCCGTACAGAACTCCGGCCGGGGATAGTAAACCCGGTAACCTTGCTCGTCTGCCATCATACTGAGTCGCTCGCGAAGCACCTGATTCGCCCCAACACCACCCGCAACGACCAGACGTGCCCGTCCTGAAGTCCGCATTGCGCGGGTGCACTTGATCACCAGCGTATCCACGGCGGCGTCCTGAAACGCCAGCGCAATATCGGCAATGGCCTGCGGGTTGAGTTCGCACTGTGCTGCCGTGTTGCGGGCAAATGTTTTGAGGCCACTGAAACTGAAATCGAGCCCCGGTCGGTCGGTCATTGGTCGTGGGAAATGAAACTGTCCTGGACGACCGCTTATGGCCGCAGCAGCCACGGCAGGACCACCCGGATAATCCAATCCCAACAGTTTTGCGATTTTGTCAAAGGCCTCACCCACCGCATCGTCCAGCGTGCTGCCGAGTAATTGATAACGCCCAACCGCTCGGACATCCACCAGCATGGTATGTCCACCGGACACCAGCAAAGCCAGAAAGGGAAATTCCGGCGGGTCCGCTTCTAGCATCGGTGCCAGCAGATGGCCTTCCATGTGGTGAATTCCAGCAGCCGGTATATCCAGGGACCAGGCGAGGCTGCGACCGAGAGCGGCACCCACAAAGAGTGCCCCTGCCAACCCGGGACCTGACGTGTACGCCACGCCATCCAGATCATCGACTTTTAAGTCCGTATCAGCCAGGACCTGCTGGACCAGCGGCATCAACAGGCGCACATGGTCGCGGGCAGCGAGTTCCGGCACAACCCCACCGAAGGGTCGATGACTGTCGAGCTGTGAAGCCTGTCGGTGGCCTCTAAGCCCGCCAGCAGAATCGTACACAGCGGCCGCTGTGTCATCACAGGAAGTCTCAATACCCAGTACCTTCATCGTGTTGACCTATGGACAGGAGTTAACAGCTGAAAAGACCCCGGTAGGATTGAACAGGCATAACTGGCAATCAAATATTCACTATCAGACCTATTATTATAGGGGCCGGGCCGGCCGGTCCCGGTTATATCTGATGTACTTACAATGCTTAAGAGGGTAGAATTGCCGGCCCTTTTTCGCCGTTTTGCGTGAGGAGAGACAAATTCAATGCCCAGTGTAAAGATCAGACAAGACGAACCCTTCGACGTTATCCTGCGTCGTTTTCGTCGTGCCTGCGAAAAAGCCGGCGTGTTTACTGAATCACGCCGACGGGAGTATTACGAAAAACCCACCACCGTACGCAAACGCGCTGGAGCAGCGGCCGTCAAGCGCGAAAAGAAACGCGTCAGTCGCCAGGACCCCAGAAGAAACCGACAGTACTGAGCGAGACTCAGTCGCTCTTTCCCCTCAAGGTCCGGACCCCCGTGTCGTTAAAAGCTCGAATTGCAACCCACATGAAAGAGGCTATGCGTGCGAAGGACCGGCCTCGCCTGGAAGCCGTGCGCCTGCTTCGTGCTGCCATTCAGCGCCGCGAGATCGACGAACGCACTGATCTTGATGACGACGGTGTACTCTCAGTGGTACAGAAAATGATCAAACAGGGCCATGATGCTGTGGAGCAGTTCGAAAAAGGCAATCGTGACGACCTGGTCAACAAAGAAACCGAGATGCTGCGGGTGCTTGAAGATTATCTCCCAGCGCAGTTGGGTAAACCCGAAATCGAGGCGCTAATGGACTCAGCCTTTGCTGAAACCGGCGCTGCCTCTCAGCGCGACATGGGCAAGGTCATGGCCTGGTTGAAACCGAAAATCAATGGGCGCGCCGACATGGGACTTGTCAGCAGCGCCGTCAAACAGCGCTTAAACAGCTGACCCCAGTCGGTTCAGGTGTGGCCCCCAGCCACAGAAGACCCAGACTCTGCACCGGCCAAGTGCCGCGTTATAAATACCACGTACAGGGCAGCCGTTAACAGCGCGAGCGCTGCTCCCTGGTGTGCGGCAGCCAGCACCACCGGCACATGCAGCACCAGTGTTGAGATACCGAGGCTCACCTGGATCAGGGCGAGCATCGCGAGTACAGCCACCGCAGCCCGATACGTTCTCAATGCGTCATCCCGCCAGGCTCTAAGAGCAAACAGCAACACCAACACAAATGTTGTGATCGCCAACCAGCGGTGATTGAACTGTACTGCGGGTATGGTCTCGAAAAAGTTGAGCCAGAAAGGCTCCGCGACCCGATACCCCGGTGGAATCCACTGGCCAGCCATCAGTGGAAACGTATTAAATGCGTGCCCGGCCTTCAGCCCGGCTACAAATCCCCCGGACAAAATCGTGACAACGATCATAGCCGTGATGCCGATGGCCCCTCGTGAGAGAGGGGAAACTGTACTGCGATGGGAACGTTCACTCATCAACCCTAAAGCAGTCCAAAACAGGTAGGCGTAGATGGCGACGGCCACAATCAGGTGCGCCGTCAGGCGATAGGGACTGACCCGGGGCACATCAACAAGCCCGCTCTTGACCATGTACCAACCGAGCAGCCCCTGTAGACCGCCCAGCACAAACACCAGCGACAGCTTGGGAATCAGTGCACGGCGTATTCGCCCACGCCATAAAAACACCAGGAAAGGGACCAGGAACACCAGTCCGATTGCTCTGCCCAACAGTCTGTGGAAGTACTCGACGTAGAAGATGGTCTTGAATTCATTCACCGTCATCTGGTGGTTGACCTTCTGAAATTCGGGCGACTGCTGGTAATGGTTGAATTCCGCCTCCCAGGCCGCAGCTGTGATCGGGGGAATAGCCCCGCTGAGCGGTGCCCATCGAACCATCGACAGACCCGAACCGGTCAAGCGGGTGACACCACCGAGCACCACCATGGCAAAAACCAGAAAACAGCATACCAGTAGCCACACGCCAACCGCGCGATCAGTGCTCCGCACCATTATCTTGTCCTTCTAAATTCATTGAGTTTCAGGTTATATCGGATGACACAACAAGGTGGCCCTGCAGGAATCAATCGCATATTGGTCTCCAAACTACGGTTGTGCTTGAACCATACAAAATACGCCAGGTCGCAGCGGATCGGCGGTGATAATATCGCTCGTTAACTGGCTGAGGACACGCGATGCGCGGCAGAATACCCCGGGAGTTCATTGATGAGTTACTTGCCCGCCTTGACGTGGTGGAAGTCATCGATCGCCGTGTGCCGCTCAAGAAAGCAGGTAAGGACTTCAAAGCCTGCTGCCCCTTTCACAACGAGAAAACACCCT
This sequence comes from Gammaproteobacteria bacterium, assembly GCA_022450155.1. Lineage (NCBI taxonomy): Bacteria > Pseudomonadati > Pseudomonadota > Gammaproteobacteria > Gammaproteobacteria bacterium. The sequence continues at coordinate 26,108 of JAKUQR010000031.1, forward strand.
CTTTCACAGTAAGCCGACCCAAACAATTTTATCATTGCTTTGGCTGTGGTGTGAGCGGTACCGCGATCACATTTCTCATGGAGTTCGAGCATCTCAGCTTCCCCGAGGCAGTCGAAGAGCTGGCCGGTGAAGCCGGTCTGGAAGTTCCCGATACCGGGCCCGCAAGGTCCGGCGACAACCCGACGCTGCCGCTGCTGGAGATCCTGGGCGAAACCAGCCGTTACTACAAGGATCAACTGCGCTCACACAGCGATGCCTCAACCACAATCGCTTATTTGAAACAGCGGGGTTTGACCGGTGAGATCGCCGCCCGATTTGATCTCGGCTACGCCCCGACGGGCTGGGACAATCTGTCGTCCACGGCCGGCAACGAAGAAAAGCTTGATTTGATGGTTAAAGCCGGTCTGATTTCCAAACGTGAGTCCGGCGGTCACTATGACCGGTTCAGAGCCCGGGTTATTTTCCCCATACACGACAGCAAGGGCCGTGTCATCGCGTTTGGCGGTCGTCTATTGGATGAGGGAGAACCAAAATATCTTAACTCGCCCGAAACACCGGTATTTCACAAAGGCTCGGAGCTCTATAACCTGCATCGCGCACGCTCTGCCATCGCGCAGCAGCAGGTGTCAATCGTGGTTGAAGGCTATATGGATGTTCTCGCCCTCGCCCAGCATGGAATCGATCACTGTGTGGCAACCTTGGGTACCGCGACAACAGCAACTCACCTGCAGCGGCTGTTTCGGCTTGCACCGTCCATTGTTTTCTGCTTTGACGGAGATCGGGCCGGGCGAGACGCAGCGGGACGGGCGCTGGAAATTGCGCTGCCGTCGCTCGAAAGCGGCCGCCAGGTCAGTTTTCTGTTTCTTCCCGATGGTGAGGATCCCGATTCGGTTGTTCGTGACCAGGGGGCAGACACGTTCAGGGCGCTGATCGAGTCTGCCACCCCCTTGCCCGATCTACTGTTCGATACCCTGCTGAACCAGACAGACCCTACCCGCATGGATGGCAAGGCACGACTGGCGACACTCGCCCGGCCGTTAATTTCCCGAGTTCCTGAAGGCCCGCTGCGGGAGCTGATGCAGCAGCGCCTGAGCGACCTCACGGGAATTGCGCCTGGCGGCCTTGGCGGGTCACCGGCCACACCCGCAACGGTTCCCCATAAGCGCTCTTCTGCTCGCAGCAAAAGGCTTTCGCCCATGGCCACGGCGATCAGTGTTCTGGTGCAGCGCCCTCAGCTCGCTGCCGGCCTGGATCTACCTGCCGCTGTGGTTGACACGCACGACGATCCCGGCGTTCAGTTACTGACAAAGGTTCACGGGCTGGCGCGGGAGAACCCGCAGCTGACTACAGCCAGCCTGATCGAGCGATTTAGGGGGAATGAGCAGCAGCCGACCCTTGAAAAACTCGCTTCGCGGAACCATCTGGTAGACGACGACGGGTTGGAGATTTTTCTAGCCGAAACATTCGCCACGCTGGCGTCCCAGTCGATCGACGATAGAATCGCAGAACTGTTGCATCTGGCGTCTGAACGAGAACTCAGTGAGATCGAAAAACATCGGCTGGGCGAGCTCTACCAGCAACGCGAGTCAGTACGGTCTGACACGACCGAGACCTGAATTCGAGCGCAGAAACCACATCTTCATGGTATAATTCCCGGCCCAGCCGTATAGTATTTCTATTCATTATTTTCGTCCGGAGCGTACAGTCTATGGATCCACAGAGTCAACAGTCTGAACTCAAACGCCTGATTATTAAGGGAAAAGAACAGGGATTCCTGACTTATCGGGAGATCAACGACCATCTCCCTGAAGACATGAATGACACCGACCAAATTGAAACGGTGGTCAACATGATCAACGACATGGGCATTGAGGTCTTCGACAGCGCACCGGATCCTGATTCACTCCTCCTGAAAACGGCAAATACAGACGATGAAGAGGTCGTCGAGGAAGCCGAGGCGGTACTGACCACCGCTGTCGAGAGCGAGTTTGGCCGTACCACCGACCCGGTCCGCATGTACATGCGGGAGATGGGGACAGTGGACCTTCTGACTCGGCAGGATGAAATTAACCTGGCCAAGCGGATCGAAGACGGCATCCGACAGAGTGTTGAAGCGATATCCACTACCCCGGTCATCATTGGTGAGCTGATTCGCCTCGCTGGCCTGGTCGAGGCAGGTGAGATGAAGCTGCCAGAACTGCTGGTCGGCTTCATCGATCCCAACGCTGAAGAAGAGGAAATCATCCCTGCCGGTGGTGTCCGACAGGCTGACAGTGACGACGAAGACGCCGGCCCCCAAGGCCCTGACCCGGTAGAAGCCAAAGAACGATTTGACCGCATCCGCAAAGGCTACAAGAGTCTTGTTCGAGCCCGCGACCGATACGGCATCGGTGCGCCGCAGCTGCAGAAACATCAGAAGAAACTGGCCGCTGAGCTTCTCGAGATCAGACTAGCGCCCAAGCAGATCGACTACCTGTCACTGATTATGCGAGTGATCGTCGATGATGTCAGGCGGCTGGAAAAACAGGTGACCCATATCTGTATCAGAAAAGCAAAAATCACACGAAAAACCTTTATCAGCAAGTTTGTGGGGCGCGAGTCTGAGCTTTTTTGGATCCGCAGTCTGATGCGAGGCAAAGAAGGCAGTAAAGATATACTGAAGGCACACGCTGAGAATCTCGAACTTGTTCGCAGAAAGCTGGGTCATATCGAACAGCAGGCCGGCATTCGCGTCAGCGAGATCAAAAATGTCAACAAACAAATGTCCATCGGCGAAGCGAAGGCTCGCCGGGCCAAGAAAGAAATGGTCGAGGCAAATCTGCGGCTTGTTATTTCCATTGCCAAGAAATACACCAACCGCGGTCTGCAGTTCCTCGATCTCATTCAAGAGGGCAATATTGGCCTGATGAAAGCGGTAGACAAGTTTGAATATCGGCGCGGTTATAAGTTTTCGACCTACGCGACCTGGTGGATTCGCCAGGCGATCACCCGGTCAATAGCGGACCAGGCGCGTACCATCCGCATACCGGTGCACATGATTGAAACCATCAACAAGCTGAACCGGGTCTCCCGGCAGATTCTGCAGGAAAAGGGCCGTGAAGCTCTGCCGGAGGAACTCGCCGAACGCATGGATATGCCAGAAGACAAGATCCGCAAGGTCCTGAAAATTGCCAAAGAGCCAATCTCAATGGAGACCCCAATCGGTGACGACGAAGATTCACACCTAGGCGATTTTA
>JAKUQR010000032.1 GCA_022450155.1 Gammaproteobacteria bacterium
GTGACCTAGTCGGTTGCTGGAAGTTGCAGGATCAAACCATCTGGACCTCCGCCCATTAAGGTTTGAGGATATGCACCATCCCATTTGGCAATCGCATTATATTTAATTAATGAAGAGGTTACTGATTTGGCCAGTACGGTGTTGGCCCTGGCTTGAGCATCAGCGAGTTTCTCAATCTGATAAGCTTCGGCGTCAGCGAGTGTGCGTACAGCATTAGCATCTGACTTCGCTGCCTGCTCACGAGCTTCCGCCTGTTTTACCTGCTGTTGAGCTTGTTGTTCAACAATGCGCAATTGGGCCTTTTCTCGCTCAAGCTGTTCCTGACGTTCCTTAGTCTGTATTACTGCACTGGTCACCACCTGAGGAAGAGTAATGTCCCGGAACAAAACTGCCTCAACGGTAATGCCTTTCTTAAACATGTAATCAGTCAGACCATCTTCCATAAACAATTGCATATCCCGTTGCGTGGTATCGAGATAAAAGTCCTGGGATTTAGCGACAGTTTTCCCTGCTTCTCTCAATAAGGAGCGAACCTTGGGTGTCAGCAGTTTAACAATGACATCATTGAGATCTCCTGTTTCCTGCAGCATTGTTGGCGTATGCGATGGATTTATCCTGAAAGTCACCGAGATATCCATGGAGGTTTTTAATTTATCCTGAGACGGCACTTGCACCCTTTCCCAGGTTTCAGTGACTACCCGCAGATCATAGTTATAAAACTTCAATAGTGGATTAACTAGATGAAAGCCTTCAGGCAGCGGTTGATCACGAATTTCACCAAAAAATGTGGCAACTTTGTTATGACCCGGTGAGACCGTGGTGTAGGAATTCATTCCCACCCAGGCCAGTAAAAACAACACCACAATAGATACAATTGCTTTAAAACTAAGATTTAGATTCATTCCTATTCCTGGTGAAAGGTAACTTGGAATTAATTTTTGCTAATTCCAGGATTGTTAATGAGGCTAGCATCGCTGAAGACTAATGGACGAACACCTACTTGAATGGGAGGAGTAGGTTCCTGATCCATTGTTTCCATTCTACGCCGTTAATTGTGAAATTTTTCGATTGGTCTCCATAGGTCGCATTATCGGATTGTGGCTCGGCAATCTGACCTGACGGTTCATCTTCACCCTGTACTATGGCATCTACATCTTCCTTGACAGAAACTTTCTTGATTTTTTCTTCTATTTCCTTTTTTGCGGCTTCTAGTTCTTTAAGTTCTAACGTGGCGTCTTCCGTATAGGGATTCTCAAACGTGGCGTCCTCGGTCGCATTATCGGATTGTGTGCCGACAATCTGACCCGAAAGATCGTTAGCGGATGCCTTAGATTTCTTTCCAGAGCCTTTAGATCGCTTGCTAGAGCCTTTCGATGTTTTTTCCCCACCACCAGCCAGTTCTTTGAACGTACCCTTAGGAACCATCAGTGCAATCGCATGTCGCTGAACCTGGACATTGACGCTCTCGATGCTGACGCCCTGCGCTACATCGATCGTCACAAAGTAGTCATCCAAATCTGTCACCTTACCCAGCAGGCCGTCGTTGGTGGCGACCTCGTCGCCTACCCTCATTGCCGCCACCATGTCCTTGTGTCCTTTTTTCTTTTTTTGTTGGGGGCGGATCAAAAGGAAATAGAACAGTCCAAAAATTAGGACCAGTGGCAGAAAACTGAACAGGCTACTGCCACCACCCCCACCTACTTGTGCCCAGGCGTCGGCAATTAAAAATCTCATCATTTTGGAACCGGTAATTGTATGGAAAACCGCTGAATTATCCCATAATACCGTCGGTGCAGGTTGTGAAGCCGCTAGATCAGCGTCTGCGGAATTTCATCTTCTTCCGGTTCGGTAACCAAGCTCATCAGTTGAGCGAGTTCCTCCCGTAATTCATCCTCTTTTGTTCGCGTTTTGCGCTTGGGTTTTCTTTCGGGTGTCCAACGTCAGCGCTTCTGCGGGGCCTCTTCTTCTGGAGTCACCAGTTCCACTACCGCTTCAAGCACCTCAACAACAGACACCGCCTCAACGGAGGATTCGTGCAGCGATTCAACCGCGACCATAACTGACCTCTCTCTATCGGGGCCAAGGAGTGGTGAAACCTTGGAAGGCTCCCAATCCATCTCTATCAGGTGGACAAAAACTGGGGCAGGATCGGTAGGCGTCGATCTTTATAAGTCGGCTGTTTTCCACTACCGCATTGCTGACGAAAACGATGAATCTAAACAGAACGCAACTGGTATGGAGTGGACGCCTCACGATACCCTCCCAGATAGTTCAGAGTATCAGATCAAACTGATCTCGCCCAACGATTCTACTGTTAATGATATAAGCGATTATTATTTTTCGATCACCGACTCGGGATAATAAAAAACTACGTCAGAAAACAGCCGCACCTTCATCGTAAAAGGTTACCGACCCAGATGGGTGTGGGTACCAACCTGACACAGTCTTTCAGATACCGGCCAACACCGCGAATGAGGTGCTCAGTTCAGGCAGGTCATGATCTATTAGGATCAAGAAACCCCATGATTTCACGCACTTCGGCCACGATCGGCCTGGAGAGTTGTGCGGCCCGGTCCGCACCATCAGCAAGAATCTGGTCTATCTCTCCTGGTTCAGCGGTCAGCCGCTTCATTTCACTGCTCACAGGGTCCAGCCGTGCCACTGCCAAGTCTGCCAGCGCTTTCTTGAATGTACTGAACCCCTGCCCTTGGTATTCCTGGATAACCTGGTCGATCTCGACATCTTCCAGGGCCGCATAAATCGAAACCAGGTTCAGCGCCTCCGGCCGCTCCGCCAACCCTTCAACAGACTCTGGCAGTGGATCGGGATCTGTTCTTGCCTTGCGAATTTTCTGCTCAATCTCATCCGCTCCATCGATCATGTTGATGCGGGAGTAATCCGATTCGTCCGATTTACTCATCTTTTTTGTGCCGTCACGAAGACTCATAACCCTTGTCGCTGAGCCAAAGATTTGAGGTTCAGGCAGCGGAAAATAATCAACCCCGTAGGTTGAGTTGAATGACTGCGCGATATCCCGGGTCAGCTCAAGATGCTGCTTTTGATCTTCCCCCACGGGAACATGCGTGGCCTTGTACGCCAGAATATCGGCAGCCATTAAAACCGGGTAAACATACAGCCCGACGGACGCCTGTTCCCGGTTCTTCCCGGCTTTTTCCTTGAACTGCGTCATTCGATTCAACCAGCCGAGCCGCGCGACGCAGTTAAACAACCACGACAGCTCGGCATGCTCCGGGATCATCGACTGGTTGAAAATTATGGATCGCGCAGGGTCTATGCCCGAAGCAATAAGGCCGGCAGTCACCTCCCGAGTCGCACGACTCAGTTCTTTAGGATCATGCGGGGCCGTGACGGCGTGTAAGTCCACCACGCAATAAATTGCTTCGAACTCATCCTGGAGCCTGGCCCAGTTCCGAATGGCACCCAGGTAATTGCCTAGATGAAGACTGCCCGTGGGCTGAACACCTGAAAAAATTCTGTTTTTAGACATTTACAGAGCTCAACATTCTCTATCGCTAGATCTGAATCTGTCGCTACCGACCAATCAGTAGGCGCCGTGGCAGGCGTATTATATGATGACCTTGATTCAAACCGACCCAATTGATCAAGAATCCTGGCTATCCTGTTCGGCGGCGGATTGCAGAAACAATCGATCAAGCTTAATTCTGCAGGGTACTGTCATTTATTTAACAGTTGCAGACCCTATAGTCACTGGGCACACACCTTGAGCCCTAAGCGTACGATGAACAGAGCCCGTGGTGGGTTGCATCCACAAATAGTTTGAGGCTATGACAGACACCATTTCCTCTACACTTGGTTTTCTTGCCACCACATTCGGCAGTGTCTTCACCTGGCTGTCAGCGTTTGCACGGACGCTCTGGTTCGGTACAGTGTTCGACTTCAAGTTGAGTGGTGTTGGATTTGCTCTGGTGATTGCCTGGATACTTTATCGCCTGCTGCAAATGTTCTTCGACTTATTTCTGGACAGCTGGCGTAGCCCTGCTCATGATCCCACTGACTTGATTCTGGGAAAACTGATCAGCCTGCTGTTTTATGGCACGCTCCTGCTCACGCTGATAGCAGTCAGCCTAACCTATGTGATGTTGCTGATTATTGCAGACCCAGCGGAATGGCTTAGCCAGTACTTTCCACTGTCTTAAGGCAGGACACTCCCGTACAATCATCCGATGAAGCTCAGAGCCTACCAGAATGACGACTGGCAGGCGCTCATAGACCTCTGGCAACGCGTATTCCCGGATGATCCACCGCATAACGACCCGAGTCAGGTGATCTCCGCCAAGCGGGCTGTAGACGACCTGATATTCGTCGCCCTCGAAGAAGATTCTATTGTCGGCGCAGTGATGGCGGGTTATGACGGACACCGAGGCTGGCTCTACGCGGTAGCTGTCGATCATCCTCACCGCCGCCACGGAATCGCTCGGCGCCTGGTCGCGCACGCCCTGGACGCATTACGTCAATTGGGGTGCATCAAAGTCAATCTACAGATCAGATCCGATAATGCACAGGTGGTTGCGTTCTATGAATCTCTGGGGTTCTGTGTCGAAGATCGAATCAGCATGGGGCTACATCTGCACCGGTCCGCCTGAATCAATGGGTCAAACCAAGTTCAGCACCCTAACGGAACTGAGTCCGTAAATACTTTTTGTCGATCTTACCGACGCTGGTTTTGGGTATCGCATCAACGACCTCTATCCGGTCTGGCACAGCCCATTTCGAGATCAAGCCATCCGAGACTGCCTGTAAGAACTCGTTGCGCACCGTTTCCGGGTCCAGTTCACCCTGCCGCGGAACCACCAGGACCAGCGGCCGCTCTCCCCACTTTTCATCGGCAATTCCAATCGCTGCCGCCTCACTGACGTTGTCGTGCTGGAGCGCAATGTCTTCCATATAGATTGACGAGATCCATTCACCACCGCTTTTGATGACATCCTTCACCCGGTCGGTCACTTTCAAATAACCAGAATCATCAAGGTACCCCAGGTCGCCCGTGTGGAGGTAGCCGCCCCGCCAGAGTTCTTCAGACTGTTCGGGATCCTTAAAATATCCTTGCGTCAGCCAGGGCGCCCGAGCCACGACTTCACCTATCGTGACGCCATCATGCGGAAGGTCATTCATTTCCGCATCAACAACTCGAATGTCGACCAAGGGAGCCGGTCGGCCTGACCTGCAGCGTACATCGATCTGCTCGTCTTCTCCACTAGCCATGTATTCGCCCGACAGTTGAGCAAGGGTCAATACGGGACCCGTCTCTGACATGCCATAGCCGCTGAATAGATCAATTCCACGGGCACGGGCCTGCACGGCCAATGCCACCGGAAGCGCGGAGCCACCAATCGTCATTTTCCAACCGCTAAAATCAACTGATTCCGCCTCTGGAGCATTCAACACCATGTGCAAAATTGTCGGTACACAATGGGAGAAGGTGACGGACTCCTTCTGAAAAAGATTCAGCAACTTCTTTGGCTCGTAACGCCCCGGGTAGATCTGTTTGACCCCGAGTAATGTCGCCAGATAGGGCACACCCCAGGCATGGGCATGAAACATCGGTGTCAGGGGCATATAGACATCCTGGTCATGAAACCGGCCTTGCTCTGCCGGACTCCCCATAGCCAGGCCCTTACCCAGCGTATGCAGTACGATCTGACGATGACTGTAATAGACGCCTTTGGGATTTCCTGTGGTGCCGGTGGTATAGAAAATGGTGGCGCGCAGCTCCTCGTCAAAATCTTCAAAGGCATATTCTTCAGACTGTGCGCCTAGCAAAGCTTCATATTCACCAGAAAACCGAATCGCTGACTCGGGGCTATCGCCTGATTCAGATATAACCACCCAGTCTTTAACGGTTTCTACCCGACTCAGAATGGTGCCCATCAGCGGCACAAATTCTTCGTTAATAAGTACGATGTCATCTCCGGCATGGTTCATCGTGTACAGTATCTGGTCAGGCGACAGTCGGATGTTGACGGTATGTAACACCGCGCCAATCATCGGGATGGCAAAAAAACATTCCAGGTACCGGTGACTGTCCCAGTCCAGCACGGCCACAGTATCTCCTTCCCTTACACCCAGTGACGTCAACAAGTTTGCTAACCGGGCGATTCTTTTCTTGAAGTCCCGATAGGTGTAGCGAAGTAGATCCGCATAAACGATTTCCTGATCAGGGTGTCTGAGTTCGAGGGTGTTCAGCAATTGCTTGATCAGCAGTGGATAGCCGTAAGCCGACGGTGTCCGGTAGATCTTATGGTCGCTCATAACACTCCCCGTTTAGCACGTTTCATCATAAGCAAGTCAATCCAGATCTCCAGCGGGGTTAATCACGTTTTACCAGCCGGTCGCCGGCGTATGAAATTCGCTGCGGTAGATGACAGCACAAGCTCATGGTTCTGATTGTGCACTTCTGTTCGGGTGCGCATCACGCCGAGCTCCGGCTTGCTTTTAGACAGTCTGGCTTCCAGAACTACCGCCCTCACAAACAAGGTGTCTCCGGGTCGAACCGGATGATACCAACGCAACTCGTCCAGGCCAGGTGAACCCTGACTGGATACGTCCGACAGAAAACTATCCGCAAATACGCGCATCATCATGCTGGCGGTGTGCCAGCCGCTGGCGATAATGCCGCCATAGATCGACTCCTTTGCCCGGATCTCATCGATATGAAAGTACTGCGGGTCGTAGCGGGTCGCAAAGTCGATCACTTCGCCAAGTTCAACACGGATTGAACCCAGTTCATATACTCGACCCGCCTCATAGTCTTCAAAGTATTTATCTTCGCCAGGACCCGGGAATGTATTGCTCATCAACTGGTGTCTCCTGGCAACCCAACTTCGGCTTCTGCTGTGTGACGCAAAGTCGATCCCAAGCCGTCACTCAGCTGACCAGTCTGACTTGTTGCGTGTCATACCGTAGCCCTATTGTTCGACGCGTATCAGTAACACCATTCACGAAATGAAAAGGCCGCGTAAAGCCTGATACCAGCCCAGGTCCACCCATCAACAAAAGATCACCAGGCTTGAATTCGACCTCTCTAGATCCATTGCCCTGGCGGTCATGACAGACACCAAAATAGCCATCACCTGTGAGCAGAATAATGACGATCAGGAAGCCGTAACGCACATGATCCCGGTGCGGGGTAATCCCGGCGCACCCCGGTGGGTACCGCTGGACGATCAAATCATTCAGTCGCAATGGATAACCTGCACTGTCGACTTCAGCGCCGGCCAGAGCATTCGTCAACGCCTGTTCCAGCACCTGAGCAAACTCCCATAAACCGTGGTCACTTGGTATGTCGTAACACAGATCAAAATCCTGGTAGACAGGTGCCTTTTCGGATCCTGTTGTGGCACGGGCAGGCCGATATTCGAGCTCATCGACGACAGACACCAGTGCATCTGCCTCAGACGCATCAAGGCACGGACAGGCGACAGCACCCACCCGCGGCAATGCGGTGATGCTGCTCGAAACTTCCAACAAGTCCAATTGTGAAGCCAGTACCGGGCGCCTGGCGCTGTCTGTGTTCATCTGGATCCAGATCCTAAACTCAACAAGTGACAAAGTGTATTTATGACACATATGGACCACAACCCTTCGGCGATTGTGGACCACCTTCAGAACGCCGCTGCACACTGCCCCGGTGCGACCATCGTCAAAAAATTCTGGAATAACACCAGATTCAGGCTCTCATAAACACTTTCTATCGTCATTTTTCGGGCTCAGTCGCCTAAAATACGCACTCCAGGCTGCCTACCACCCGATATCGCTACCTGTGGTGAATCGGGCCGGTCGCGGCAACCACTGTTACGAACTGACCAACACGATCCGTATCTGGCACTGAAAATTAATGTCATCTCTTTCCCTCGCCTTCCACAGACTGAGCTCGCTGCCGTACTTTTACGGCCTGGCCGGGAAACTACTGCCCTGGGCGGGAGGGCTTTGCATCGTGCTCTTTGGTGTTGGCCTCTACACCGGTCTTGCACTGGCGCCAACGGATTACGAGCAAGGAGACGGCTACCGCATCATCTTCGTCCATGTTCCTGCAGCCTGGATGTCGATGTTTGTTTATGTTGTTCTCGCCATTGCGGGCACCATTGCCTTGGTCTGGCGAATAAAATTGGCAGAGGTGGTGGCCCGGGCGAGTGCTCCTATAGGCGCTTCCTATACATTCCTTGCATTAGTCACCGGCTCTATATGGGGTAAGCCCATGTGGGGCACCTGGTGGATCTGGGACGCACGACTTACCTCCGAACTTGTTCTGCTTTTTCTCTACCTGGGTTACATGGCGCTGCAATCGGCCATCGATGACAGACGTACCGCAGCCCGGGCAGGTGCAGTACTGGCTCTCGTCGGTGTTGTGAATCTACCCATCATTCACTACTCGGTCGAGTGGTGGAGTACGCTACACCAGGGCCCTACCGTATCTAAATTTGACTCACCCTCTATCCACCTCTCGATGTTGATTCCGTTACTGCTGATGGCACTGGCATTCAAGATTCACTTTGTTACTGCTGTCCTCGCACGAATTCGCCCCGAGATTCTGGCGCGCGAACAACGCACGCAATGGGTGGAACGACTGATTTCAGCGGGCCAGCCATGACCGAATTCCTGAATATGGGCGGCTACGGTCTTTACGTCTGGCCTGCCTATCTCATCGTAGCCATCGTGCTCATCCTGAACCTTATAGTTCCGCTTCGACGCCACCGACGTCTTCTCAGTGAATTTTCGCGGCACAAAAATCGCAATCGACTTGAAGCGCCGTGACGCCCTTACGCAGACAGCGATTTATCCTCGTTGGTCTACTGGTTCTGGGCGTTTCTGTCGCACTTGGCCTCGCGCTGCTCGCACTCAGAGAGAATATCAACCTCTTTTTCAGCCCAACGCAGGTCAAGGCCGGCGAAGCGCCCCAACAGACCAGTTTCCGCTTGGGCGGTATGGTCGTCGAAGGTTCGGTCAGGCGCCCTGATGATGACCTGACCGTCGAATTCACTCTGACCGACACTGTCGAGCAAGTTACCGTAACCTACAAAGGTTTCCTGCCGGACCTTTTCCGCGAAGGCCAGGGAATCGTTGCTCAGGGCATGTTGAACAGCAATGGCCTCTTTGAAGCAAAACAGGTGCTGGCGAAACATGACGAAAACTATATGCCGCCAGAAGTCGCGGATGCGTTGAAGAAGGCCAAGGAGATGGGGCTCAAGTGACGGCTGAACTGGGGCTGCTGGCCCTCATCATTGCGTTTTGCACCGCAGTCGTACTCGGTATCGTCCCGCTTTACGGCTCAATCCGGCGGCATACCACCTGCATTGCCGTGGCCAGGCCCGCTGTCTGGGTACAACTGGTCTTTGTCGCAATCGCCTATGGCTGTCTCACTTACGCTTTTCTGGATAATGATTTCAGCGTAAGCTATGTTGCGAACAACTCAAATTCGAAACTACCGCTGCTGTACAAGATCTCGGGCGTCTGGGCCGCTCATGAAGGATCGCTGTTGTTATGGGTGCTGATCCTTTCCGGGTGGACAGGGGCTGTAACTATTTTCAGCCGCACTGTACCGGACGACATGATCGCTAAAGTTCTGGGCGTCATGGGTCTTATCAGCGTCGGCTTTTTGTCTTTTATTTTGTTTACCTCCAACCCTTTTAGTCGGCAATTTCCGCCGGTAACGGAAGGACGGGACCTGAACCCACTCCTGCAGGATCCTGGACTTGCGATCCACCCGCCGATGCTTTATCTGGGGTATGTCGGGTTTTCGGTAGTTTTTGCGTTTGCAATCGCGGCTTTGATAACCGGGCGACTGGACATGGCCTGGGCCCGATGGTCCCGCCCCTGGACCACAACAGCCTGGTCTTTTCTGACACTGGGTATTGCGCTGGGCAGCTGGTGGGCTTACTACGAACTTGGCTGGGGTGGCTGGTGGTTCTGGGATCCGGTTGAAAACGCGTCTTTTATGCCCTGGTTGATGGGTACCGCCCTTATTCACACACTTGCGGCGACTGAAAAAAGAGGCGTTTTCAAGGCCTGGACCGTTCTACTCGCAGTATTCACGTTTTCACTGTCATTACTAGGCACGTTTCTGGTGCGTTCCGGGGTGCTCACATCGGTACATGCTTTTGCAAGCGATCCTGAGAGAGGTCTTTTTATACTTATCTTTCTGGTCATCGTGGTCGGTGGCTCACTGACTCTCTATGCCTGGCGCGCGCCGAGTATCCGTAGTGTGCCTGGATTCAACCCTGTGTCGCGTGAAAGCGCTTTGTTGATTAACAATGTCCTGCTCGTGACGACCACGGCGACTGTCTTATTGGGCACACTTTACCCGCTGTTCATAGATGCCCTCGGCCTGGGCAAGATCTCGGTCGGCCCACCTTATTTCAATTCCATTTTCGTTCCGCTAACGGTGCCACTGGTTGTTGCAATGGGATTTGGTGCGCTCTGTCGCTGGAAAAAAGACACCTTTGCCCGACTTCGGGGTGATCTCGGCATGCTGCTTCTGGCCAGTTTGCTCGCAGGTGGGATCTGTCCGTTGGCCATGGATCACTATTCACTTGCTGCAGCCAGCGCCGGCACACTCGGCTGCTGGGCGATGTTTACGGCTATACGAGGGCTGTGGATTCGAGCTACACCTGGACGTCGTTGGCAGGGTCTTACGCGGACCCCCCGGGCCTACTGGGGCATGACACTGGCACACTCGGGCATCGGTATATTTGTGATTGGCGTTGCCTTCACGACCATTTATTCGACGGAAAAAGATCTCAGTATGGCGCCCGGTGAACGCTTTTCAGTCGGTCGCTATGAATACCAGTTCGACGGTGTCCAAAATCTGTCGGGCCCTAACTACGTCGCACAAACTGGTACGGTCATCATCAGTCGCGATGGCCGCCTCATTGCCCGGCTTTCACCAGAAAAGCGTCGTTACCTGGTTCAGCAGATGCCTATGACAGAAGCCGGCATTCAGGCTGGATTCTGGGGTGATTTTTATGCCTCACTCGGCGAACGCCTTGATGACAGGGGCCGTTGGGCTGTCAGGGTGCAGTACAAAGCCTTCATTCGCTGGATCTGGTTGGGTGCTCTACTGATGGCTGCAGGGGGCCTGCTTGCAGCCTCTGACAGACGGTATCGCACTGTGGCGCGTGCACCTGTCCGCGAACCGGCCGCACAGACAACGCCGATTCTGTCCGGATAACCCATGCGGTCTGATCGATTCGCCTTCCGGTCCGCTGCTGTTGCCGTTGTCCTGCTCTGCGGTGCCGGCATTGCACCCCCCTCGGTCCATGCCGTGATGGAACCGCTCAAATTTGAGTCAAGCAGCCAGGAGTCTCGTTATAAGGCTTTGATCGCCGAGCTTAGGTGTCTTGTGTGTCAGAACCAGAATCTCGCGGATTCCAATGCTGAACTCGCGCGTGACCTGCGACTACTGACCTACAACATGATCCTGTCGGGAAGCTCAGATAAGGATATCGTTCAGTTCATGGTGTCTCGCTATGGTGATTTCGTACTCTACCGGCCACCGTTTAAACCGAGTACCGCCTTGCTCTGGCTTGCCCCCTTATTGTTTATGGCGGGAGGATTCTTCGTACTGTTTCGAATCTTTCGCTGGCGAAAAAATATCAGGCCACTGGACGTTCCACCGGATCAGCGTGCGAAGGTGCGTAAATTGCTGCAAGACGATAACTCCGCATGATCGTATTTGGAGGGATCGGCATGGCCATGCTCGCGTTGGCGTTGTGGCTGTTGTTGTGGCCGTTAATGACCCGATCGACCCGTACGACCATACCGCGACACGAGCTCAATGTTCGGATTGCTCAGCAGCGACTGGCAGAGATCGCAGTCGAATTGAAGAACGAGCAACTTTCAGACGCAGACTTCAGTACCGCGCAAACGGACCTGGAAGATACGCTGCTGACTGATATTGAACCGGGAAAAACGTCAAATCCCCTGAGGAAATCGGGGCCGTTGCCAATCTTGATTGTCGCCCTCTTGTTTCCGACCGCGGTTATTGCACTTTACCTGGTCCTGGGGTCACCAGAACGCCTCTCTACTGAAGACCGCACAGCAACAACCGACACCAGCGCGAGATCACCTGACGCTTTACTGGCTGAATTGAAATTGCGCCTCGAACAGAACCCGACCGATCGTGAGGGCTGGGCTATTTTGGCAAACGCCATGATGAGTTTAGGCGATTACACCCAGGCGGTTAACGCCTACGAAAAACTCTATGCCCTTACTGGGGATGACTCTGAAGTACTGGTGCGTTACGCCGACGCGTTGGCCATGCTCCAAGGGGGCACCCGGAGTGAACGGGTGGTCACATTACTAGACCGGGCGCTCAAGATCGACCCGGACCAACCCCAAGCGCTGTGGTTGGCCGGGATGGCAGCCGAAGCACGGGGGGACCTTCCCGGCGCACTGGAATACTGGCACCGCCTTAAACCGGCACTGCACGCTGACCCCCGTGCACAGTCCGAACTTCAAGCCCTGATAGAGCGGGTGACCCAACTCGCGGCTAGCCGGGGTCTTGACGTAGCAGATGATCCCAAAACTGTCCAGCGACTGAATCGAACAGTGGCACCTGTCACCCTGAAGGTACGAATCGAGATCACACCGGCCCTTGCGACACAGATTGAATCGTCGCACACCCTTTATGTCTATGCCCGTTCAAATGCGGGGGATCGCAGACCGATTGCTGCCGTCCGTCGTTCGGCCAGCGAGCTTCCGCTTGAAATTGTCTTGGATGACCGTTCCAGCTTAATGGGGAACTCGGTGCTTTCCGATTTCGACACCGTTACCCTTGGCGCCCACATCTCTCGCACCGGCGACGCGATCAAGCAACCCGGGGACCTGGCCAGCGAATCAATCCCTGTAGACCTCAGGACGACTGCCCAAGTCACCCTGATGATTGAACCACTGGACTGATCGACGCCACAGTTCTACACCAGCCACCGGCACAACATCCGGTGTCTA
Organism: Gammaproteobacteria bacterium; assembly: GCA_022450155.1. Classification (NCBI taxonomy): domain Bacteria; kingdom Pseudomonadati; phylum Pseudomonadota; class Gammaproteobacteria; species Gammaproteobacteria bacterium. The sequence continues at coordinate 12,985 of JAKUQR010000032.1, forward strand.
GACAGGATATCAGCGGCGTATTGCCCGGCTAAGTGGTCCGCGATCCAACAATATTGGATTCGGGGCCGAACGGGAACGCTGTGATGTTGTCTGCACCTGCTTCGGTGACAATCAGAATATCGTGCTCTCGATATCCACCCGACCCTGGAACGCCTTCGGGGATCATAATCATCGGTTCCATGGATACCACCATGTTGGGCGCCAGCACGGTGTCAACGTCTTCTCGCAATTCCAAACCGGCTTCCCGCCCATAGTAGTGCGATAAGGTGCCAAAAGAATGCCCATAGCCAAATGTCCGGTACTCAAGCAGGTCATGTGTCTTGTAGATTTCGTTCAACTCAGTCGCAATATCACGACATCGTACACCGGGTCTGATCAACTCAAGACCGCGGCGATGGACTTGGCAGTTGATTTCCCAGAGTTCAAGCGACCTGGAATCACAGTGACCCAAAAATAGCGTTCGCTCCAGAGCCTGGTAGTACCCTGAAATCATAGCAAATGTGTTCAAACTGAGAATATCTCCGGGCAGGATGCGGCGAGTCGTCAGCGGATTGTGCGCACCGTCCGTGTTGATTCCCGACTGCACCCAGGTCCAGCTATCCATCAACTCTGTGTGGGGGTAAGTTCGGGCAATTTCGCGGACCATTGCCTGGGTTGCATGAATTGCGACCTCGTACTCAGGCATACCCTCTCGAAGGGTTTCAACCACGGCGGCACCGCCAAGGTCACAAATTCTTGCACCCTCACGGATCAGTGCAAGTTCTTCAGTCGACTTATACATACGAAGCCGCATCGCAACCTCACAGATATCAACCAGTTTTCTGCCTGGCAGCACGGATCTGAGCTTCTCGTGATTCTGCAGCGTCAGATGATCCGATTCGATTCCGATGGTGACAGCGTCACCCACCAACTGCTTAACCCCTTCAAAGAAATTGTCCTTGTGCCAGTCCGTATAGATGAGATTGTCGTGGCCGAAAGTCTGTCGCCACGGCTGTGCGCCATCGATATTGGCGCTGATGGTCGTCAACCGGTCCGCAGTGATCACACACCCATAATTACGCCCGAAAGCGGTATATACGAAGTCCGTGAAATAGTTCACGCAGTGCATCGATGTCAGTATCACCGCCTCGATCTGCCCTGCGACCATATGCCGCCTCATCGCAGCAACACGGCGGTTCATTTCGTGGTCCGAAAAAGTCGGTTGCGGCGGCTTGCCGTTCTGTAGCGTAAGCGTTCTGGGTCGGTGGTCCGGCATTCAGGAACTATCTCCTTGCTACGGTTGAATGAGCCCTCTCAGGCAGCACCACCTGCACGATCGAATCCAGCACTTATCGGATATCTGGAAAGATACTTTCCCAATCGAAATCATCGAAAAAAGCCATGTATTTCTGATTACATTGGGTCTGGTAGTCGGAACCGGGTAACACCGAGGACACACAAAAATAGTCTTCACGCAGTGCCTGCGTCTCTGGGCTTTCTTCTATCGCAACTGTCGCGATCCCAGCGATTACCCCCCCTTGCCTTTCGATCAGTTCTATCGCGGCACCCATCGTACCGCCGGTCTCTACCCACTGGTCAACGAGCAGGACCCGGGTACCCGGTCGGAATGCCGGCTTTCGAAGTTCGAGAGACTGTGTCCGTTTGGAGTAATTGATGAACTCCACTTCCTCGGTTGGGACCGGCAACTTGCCCGCCTTGCGCACGGTTAGAATTCCCGTACCCAACCGAGTGGCCAGTGCCGCACCCAGTACATAGCCGGCAGCGTCTATACCCGCAACGACATCAATGAACATTGTGCGAAAAGGAAAAACAAGATCGTCGACCATCTGGGTAAACGCCCGACCATTAATGTAGGCCGAGGAGGGATCCAGCCAGGCGAACGTGTCACCCTTTACCGTAGGCGCCATCTGCCGAAGATACGAGCGCTCGCTACCCTGGTCGTCTGCCGATGCAGAAGCATCGCGGCGCACAGCAGAACAGCGGCAGTTATCGATCAAACGCAATAACCTTGTCTTGTCTATATTGTAGAAGTCTTCAGGCAAATTTATCCCGGTGGCAACCAGTATCGCATCAACATAGGGCGCGTAAACATGGACATTTTCCGGTGTAACACCAGAAGCCACCGCCAGCGCGCTGTCACCGACACCTTGTCGAAAGGTTTGTATCTTTTCGATTTCGGCGGCTTCGCCGGTCGCGACTCCCGAAGTGGTTACGACATCCATCCACTGCGCTGCAATTTGCCCTGATGCAAAGTAATCCGCTGGGTCGACGGCTCGCTGTTTCTTAAAGGCTGTTCCACCAAAATAGATTCCCGGCCAGCCACTCTCCTCGCGGACGGTATTGATACCTTCGGCCTGGCTTTGTGACTCATGTTGCTCGTCTATACAGGCATCATCCGCCCAGTAAGCATCAATGGGCAGACCTCTAAACTCAAGGTCAGCCAGAACCGGGAAGGCATCCCGCCCGGTCACCCCAAGGAAGTTGACCCCCAACCAAAGCAGTGGATGAGCCTGTCTACACCGTTCAACCAACAGCAAGAACTGCTCTACATCGAAATCATGATTGATCAGAAATACACCTTGTGCGCCGCAGCGAACAGCAATTTCAATGTTACGATCAATCTGCTCGTCATCCTGAGCATGAATCACAGGGAGTACCGCAGGCCCAACGATCTTGAATTGTTTGTGAAAGATATGACTGTGCACTGCTCGACCTCGAATTTCGTTAACGCACGGTAAGGTTAGATTACCTTTTCTATACATTGCCACAAACCCTCTCCATATTCCCCCACCACTGATGGTGGGGGGCCAATAATTCTCTGGATCCACTGCTGATGCGTCTGTGGGTGTTTTCGCGCGGAATCGGCCTCGGCACCGCTACCAGTCTACAAATTGCGCGGCGCCGACAGAACCGATAGTCAACATCAATTGATCGCTTCAACATTCTGAATCAGCGAAGTTATTTTCCTGTCGGTGTCCATGGTCAGGATTGATGGGGAGTCGCTAACGCAAAACTTAACTGACGCAGTATCGACCGGGGCGCACCTTTTGAAGTACCCTTGTACGACAGCCAGCTAGACACAGAAGACTCTGGGGATGCTGGCAGTATGCGGAGTGCTCGATTCAGTCGCTGCAACACAATTTGTGAGTAACAGGCCGGTACTCAAGTGGCTCGTGCACCGTCTGAAACGAGCACTGACCCAACCAACAGGAGAACAAACGATGAGCAAAAAAGCAGTTCCCGAAAAACCCGATCGCACTAACATCGGCAGAAGAAACATTCTAAAGGGTGTCGGTGCCGCTTCAGCAGCAACCGCCTTGAGCGTACCGATGATTCTTGTGCCCCCGCGTGCTCATGCCGCAACCGAACTCACCATGATTGCCTGGTATGGTCACGGTGAACCGGACATGGTTGAAGAGTTCGAAGCCATGCACAACGTCAAGATCAAAGCCAAATATTATGCCGGTGGCGACAATATGCTGGCGCTGATATCACAGTCACCACCCGGAACCTACGACATCGTCCTGTCAGACGGCGAGTTTGTGCAGCTGCTTAATGAAGCGGGCTACATCGAAAAGATGGATCCCAATGAATACAACATGCATGACCTGTTCGATGAGTACTCCCGGTTCCCTGGACACTGGAAAGGTGATGATCTGTATTCTGTGATTGTCAGGTTCGGATATTTAGGTGTCTCGTTCAACACCACAATTATCAGCCACGAAGAGGCTATGGACTACAACATCCTCTGGGATTCCAAGCTGACAGGCAAGGTCGGCCACTTCGACTGGCACTTGCCCAACCTGGGTTGCTTGAGTTTGAGAGACGGTAACAATGACCCAACACCCTTTGACATCAATGCTGCACAATGGAAAAAACTTCAGGAGACAACCCTGTCGCTTAAACCCCAGGTCGGCGGTTACTTCGACTATGGTGGCACGTTTTCATCCCTGAAATCCGGCCAGATACACGCCATGTGCGGCATCGGCGACTGGATCACAGGTGTCGTCAAGAAAGACGGTGCGCCGGTTGACTCGGTCGTGCCGAAACAAGGGGGCATTCAGTGGACTGAGTCGTACTCCATTGGCAAGGGGTCGCAAAAGCAGGACCTGGTCAAGAAGTTTATCAAGTACATGACTTCAGGCCCTGGTCAAGTTCGGTCGTCACAAATGGCGGCTTACCCCGCTATGTCGCCCTACAAATCCGGATGGACAGCACTCAATCAGGCTAACCCTGCGGAAGCCAAACGACAGCGCATGAATCTGGACGGACCGAACTGCATCGATGATCTTCGCGAAGGCCGCATCCACTTTCGACGGACACCGATTCAACAGTCTCTTGAAGACTGGAATGACTTTTGGTCTGAATATAAAAACGCATAAAACTCAATGAATCGAGCGGGTCGGTGGTTACTGGCCCGCTCTTTTTTCTGGGTTACCGGCATCCTGGCATTCATTGAATCTCCCTAACCACTCACGATCGCTTCGGCAACTACCGCACAGGATATCTCAATAAGCACTTATTCTCACCAGCGTACAGTCACTGTGTATGGCCTGACATGGTCTATGCCTATTGTCGTGTGGCAGCTGGTATTTTTTGTATTTCCGCTGTTATTTTTGTTGTTGATGAGTTTCTGGCTGGTTAAGAACTACCGCATGGTACCTGGCTTTGATTCGGTGAACTGGGTCAAGATGTACGGCAAGGGCTACTTCTGGGATGGTTATTGGCGTACCCTGGGCTATGCCGGCATCACGACGGTTGTCACCAGTGTGCTTGCATTTCCTTGTGCTTTTACATTGGCATTCAAAGTTTCGCCGACTGTCCGCCAGTGGGCGATGTTTTTCCTAATCGTTCCGTTTTTCACCAGTTATCTGGTGCGTATATTTTCCTGGCAGATCTTTTTAAATGACAACGGGATCATCAACGTTCTATTGAGTTCGGTAGGGCTTGGCCCTTTTTCGATGCTTAATACGTTCTTCGGGACACTGGTGGGCTACCTTACCCTTTGCTTGCCGCTGGCGGTGGTTTTGCAGCTTATCTCGCTATCCAACGTGGATCGGCGCCTGGTTGAGGCTGCCCACAACCTCGGCTGTGGCAGCTTTCGTACCGTCTTTGCAGTGATCATACCGCTTGCCAAAATCGGCATCATTGTAGCTGCCGTATTCTGTTTTATCCTTTCTTTCGGGGATTTTGTCAGTCCCTATTACCTCGGCGGATCCAAACCCCCCACCTTGAGCATCTTGATCATCGATACCACCAAATCAGGGCAACAGTGGCCTCGTGCCGCGGTTGTTGCGATTACCATGATCGTAACGCTGTTCGCAATCATGTTTACCGCTATTGCACTGGCCTACCGGCGACGCTCATGATCCGCGCAAAAACGTACAACGGGCTGTTTTATTTTTACGTCGCGCTTGTATTCGTTTTTATATTTCTCCCCATTCTGACGAGTTTTGTATTCTCGTTTAATTCCGAGCGTTTCCCCACCATACCGTTGGGACACTTCACCCTGCACTGGTACACCCTCGCCTTTACCGACGCCGATGTCTGGGACGCCTTCAGGGTCAGTCTGATCGTGTCCTTGTCAGTTGCTTTTATCGCAACCTTCCTGGGGTTCTGTACAGCCTATACGGATTACCGCTACAACTTTTTTGGAAAGTCTGCGTATCTCGCGCTCTCGTTGCTGCCGCCCACTATTCCCCTGGTCATCATGGGGCTCGCAATGCTAGCGCTGCTCGCGCGTATCGGCATGTCCGGCAAGATAATATCGATCATTGTGAGTCATGTTGTATTGTGTTCACCGTTTGCAATGGCCATTGTGCGCATGCGTTTGGCGCAAATTGACCCCAACCTGGAATCGGCCGCCTGGAATCTCGGTGCATCCCAATGGCGAACCATGCGGGAAGTGATTGTGCCCTTTTGCGCACCGGCGCTTATATCTGCTTTCTGCCTGACTGCAGCCGTCTCATTTGATGAATTTGCCGTCGCCTGGTTTGTTTCCGGACTGAATAAAACAGTTCCGGTTATGATTCTCGAGATCCTACAAGGCAACACTGACCCCAGGATCAATGCCATCGGGTCGGTGGTTTTCGTCACCTCCATCACACTGGTCATACTTGCGCAGATTATTTACATGAGAAAATCAACCCGGAAAACGCTCACAGGCTTTTGATGGAAGACTCAGTGGCAACTAACCAGACACAACCGCTTGTTTTGTTTGACCATGTCACCAAACGGTTTGGTCCGACGACAGCAGTGGACTCGATTTCTCTTCAGATCTTCGAGGGCGAATTTCTATCGATTATGGGTCCTTCCGGTTGCGGTAAGACGACAACCCTTCGAATGCTTGCCGGGCTTGAGGAACCCTCTGAAGGCGAAATTCAACTCGCCGGCGAGCGCATCAACAACGTCACCGTTTCGGAACGGGACACGCCGATGGTCTGGCAGTCTCTGGCTTTGTTTCCCTTCCTGAATGTGATCAAGAATGTTGAATTCGGACTGAAAATGCGGGGTGTATCGGCCACTGAACGGCACCAGCGCGCCCTTGACTGGCTCGAAAGACTGGAAATCGTTGACTTTGCTGACCGAGAGATCAGCCAACTTTCCGGTGGACAACAACAGCGTGTCGCGCTGGCAAGGTCGCTTGTCACAGAACCTCGTATTTTACTGCTCGACGAACCGCTCAGTGCACTGGATGCCAACCTCGTCGTGCGAATGCAGGGCGTTCTGACGAAACTTCAGAAAGAACTGGGCATCACTTTTGTCTATGTCACCCACCGACAGTCCGAGGCGTTTGCAATGTCCGACCGGGTGGTCATCATGAATCAAGGAAGAATAGAACAAATCGATTCGGCAAAAGGGATCTACCGCAACCCGGCAACGCGGTTTGTCGCAGAGTTTGTTGGCTCAAATAACATATTGACCGGAGCGGTCACCTCGGTAGATGGGCTGATTGAAATCGATACACCTGCCGGCCGTTTCAAATGCGCCAGCAGCACGGATCACGAATGGTCAATCGGTGACACCACCAGTTTGGTAATCAGTGCCGATCTGGTCAGGCTGAGCACTAGTACGGCAAACGACACCAACGAAATGGAGTGCCGATTTATCAGCGAGGAATTCGTCGGCTCGATTGTCACCGTCCTGGCTGAGACACCAGACGGTGCCGACTTTAGAATTCAACTCCAGCAACGTGAATTGTCAGAACTCGATCTCAAGGTTGGGGCGGCGGTGTACGTGCGCTGGGACAGTCACGATGCACACCTGCTCCGCAACACGGCCTGATTGGGAGGTCAGCGCATGAATCAGATTCCGATTGATGCGGTCATCATGTTGTTGAGTCACTACAACAGCACGTTTCAACAGTGGGGGGATGGATTTGCTTGACCTGCTGATCAAAAATGCTGTGCTGATAGACCGGCCGTCGCCTGTTGATATTGCCTGTCAGAATGGCCGAATTTTGCAGGTCGACCCACATATCCAAGCACAGGCAGAGACCGAAATAGATGCCGAGCAGCAGCTGGTAACAGCCCCATTCGTCGACAGTCACTTTCACATGGATTCGACGCTGTCGTACGGGCGACCCCGCGTCAATCAGAGTGGCACCTTGCTCGAAGGCATAGCCCTGTGGTCGGAACTCAAACCCCATCTCACTATCGAGGACATTAAACAGCGCGCGCTCACCCTGTGTGGCTGGGCGGTGGCTCAGGGAAATCTTGCTATTCGCAGTCACGTGGATATCTGCGATCCGGAATTGACTGCCGTTCATGCTCTACTGGACGTCAGAGAAACCATAAAACCCTATCTCGACCTTCAATTGGTCGCCTTTCCGCAGGACGGATATTTTCGATACGCGGGGGCAGTCGACCTGCTGACCCGAGCACTGGACCTTGGTGTAGACGTTGTAGGTGGTATACCGCACTTCGAACGCACCATGGCGGATGGCGCACAGTCCGTGCGCGAACTCTGTCAGATAGCGGAAGCGCGCGGACTTATGGTCGATATGCACTGCGATGAATCCGACGATCCGCAGTCCCGACACATAGAGACCCTGGCTTCAGAGACACAGCGACTCGGCCTGCAGGGCCGCGTAACGGGCTCCCATCTGACCTCCATGCACTCCATGGACAACTACTATGCCGGCAAACTCATGTCACTGATGGCTGAATCACAGGTGCATGCTGTAGCCAACCCGCTGATCAACATTACGCTGCAGGGCCGTTCCGATACCTATCCGAAACGGCGCGGCATGACGCGAGTCAAGGAGATGATGCAACTCGGGATTAATGTTGCCTTCGGTCACGACTGTGTGCTCGATCCCTGGTATTCACTCGGCAGTCACGACATGCTCGAAGTGGCTAATATGGGGCTACATGTCGGACAGATGACAGGCATCACCGAAATGCATCAAGCATTTAAAGCGGTGACTTCGAATGCGGCCGAGGTGCTCGCCCTGGAGAACTATGGACTTGAACCGGGTTGCAATGCCGACATGGTGATACTACAGGCGGCCGACCCCATTGAAGCACTGCGATTGCGGGCGAACCGGCTGTTTGTCATCCGGCGTAGTCAAGTGATTGCGGAATCTGCCCCCGTCAAAACAACGTTAAAAATGTTTGATACCGAGTCAGATATCCGGTTCAGCCGGGCGGAATTCGACGACCTAGCCCGTTAACTATTCAAGAACTTGCCGCTTTGTCCTCCCCGGCACACAGGGTCGCAACCGCCCCTTCCAGACGTTCCAGCCCTTCTTTGATATCGGTCTCTGGAATTATCAACGACGGTGCCAACCTCAGCACATCACTGCCAGCCATTAGAGTCAGAACGCCAGCATCCTGACTCGCCAGCAGAAATTCGCGAGCCCTTCCGGACCAGTTGTCGGTAACAACACAGCCGATCAGCAGGCCCTGACCCCGAATCGCCTGGAACACATCAAACCGATCTGAGATCTCCTGAAGCCCTTTGACCAGCATCGCCCGTCGGTGGGTCACGCCCTGAAGAACCTCCGGCGTGTTAATCAGATCAAAAGCCGCGGTAGCCACTGCACAAGCGAGCGGATTACCGCCGTACGTACTGCCATGGGTGCCAACTTTAAAAACTTCCGACACCTGTGCTGTCGCCAGCGTTGCGCCGATGGGAAATCCTCCACCCAGGGCTTTTGCAGTTGCAAGAATATCCGGTTTTACATCGTACCACTCGTGGGCATACAGCTTACCGGTTCGACCCACCCCTGTCTGAACCTCATCCAGCACCATTAATGCCTGATGCTCATCACACAGGCGCCGGATGGCCTGCATAAATTCAGGCTCGGCATCCAGTACCCCGCCTTCACCCTGTATAGGCTCAACGATGACAGCACAGACCGTATCGGATAACGAATTAAAGGTTTCTTCGAGGGCTGCCACATCATTAAAAGGTAAATGTGTAATCGAACCCGGCAATGGTCCGAACCCTTCCCGATAACTAGGCTGACCCCCGACTGAAATATTCAACAGTGATCGGCCATGGAAGGCATTATCAAAAGCAATAATTAAGTCTTTTTGAGGCCCAAAGTTAGTGTGGCTATATCGTCGAGCGAGTTTGAGAGCGGCTTCATTGGCCTCAGTGCCGGAATTGCAGAAAAAGACTCGGTCAGCAAAGGTGGCGTTACACAGTTTTTCAGCCAAAACGACGGCCGGCTCGGTCGCCATGACGTTGGAGGTGTGCCACAATTTACCGGCCTGCTCCGTAAGGGCGGATACCAGCGCGGGGTGTGCGTGACCCAGCGCGGTGACGGCAATTCCGCCAGCAAAGTCGATATATTCTCGACCTGCCTGATCCCAGACACGCGAACCACTGCCTCGGACAGGAATCACATCCCCCGGCGCATAGTTCGGCATCATCACCTGATCGTAGGATTCGCGTGTGGTCGTGGTCATAGCCACTCTCCATTCATTCTTTTTGTTTCAGTGTTGGGATCGGCATTTTACCCCACTGCTGGCCTTTGATCTGGCTGCACTCTTTCAATTGAATACAAAATAGATATGATGAGGCTCTATCGAACAAGACGGGATACAAGGCGATCATGAGCAGATTATTCGGATCCATCAGGCAGATGGGGTACGTTGTCCGCGATGTAGAACAAGCCCTGAAACACTGGATAGAGGTGTGCGGCATCGGGCCTTGGTACTATGTCGACAAACTGCCCGTCAAAGACTTTCACTACCGCGGACAACCCGGCTCACCACATTTGTCTATTGCGCTGGCGAATTCAGGTGATGTCCAGATCGAACTGATTCAGCAGCGGGACACCTCTGCGACCATGTACCAGGATTTCCTGAATGCAGGTAACGAAGGGCTTCAGCACTGGTCAAGCTGGCCGGAGAATTACGACGAACTCTACCAACGGGCTCTTGACTCAGGATACGAGGTCGGCCAGGAAGCCGACAGTGTGCGCGGCCGCTTTGTTTACTTCTTTAACGAAGGACACCCCGGCACGGTCATTGAGATGGCGCACTTTACGCCGGAGCGTCGTCGAATATTCGATGCGGTCAGAGAAGCAGCCGTAGACTGGGACGGCAGCGATCCCATCCGTGATCAGTGGCCTTGACCATCCCGGCAGGCTAGTCCAGAAGCGCCTCTGGTGCCTCGAGTAAAGCGCGTAACTGTGAGAGAAATCGCGCGCACGGCGCACCATCGATAAGACGGTGATCAAACGTTAACACCAGCGTGGCCAGATCACGCGCAACGATCTCGTTACCGGCGTAACGCGGAACGCGCTGAATACGCCCTATTCCCAGGATCCCACACTGGGGTGGGTTTAATACCGGTGTGAACCAATCTATACCCAGCCCGCCGAGGTTGCTCACACTGAATGTTGCGCCTTCCATTTCATCCGGGGTTAACTTATTTTCACGTGCCTTGGCAGCCAACTCACGCACGGTTCGCGCGATCTCGCTGATACCCAGCTTGTCCGCATTGCGGACAACCGGCACGACCAGACCGGCATCGATATCAATCGCAACACCCAGATTAACCTTGTTATAACGGCAGATGGCACCGTCAACAAACCCAGCATTGAGATCAGGATGATCTTTTAAAACCCGAGCAGTCGCTGCCAGGATCAGGTCATTGGGTCCCGGCGCAGTACCCCACTTTTCCTGCCAATCAGCCTCGCGCTCTACGCGGTAAGACTCAAACTGGCTGAAATCGACTTCTATTCCTTCACTGACATGGGGTGCTACTCCCCAGTTTGCACTCAGCCGTTCGGCCGTGATCCGCCGGATCCCGCTGAGAGGTATGATCTCACCTGCTGGTACCGAAGTGTCCTCCTCCCTGGCTGAGGCCGTTCCATCATCAATCGCGCGCTGGACGTCTTCCTTAGTCACTCGTCCATCAGGACCTGTACCTTCTACAGCATCGGCATTGATACCGTGTCTGTCAGCGAGGCGCTGGGCCACCGGTGTAACCCGGGGTCCTGCTGCCACGGATCGTTTTTCAGACCCAGGCTGGACCGGCTGGTCCGGAACAGTTTCTCCCGCATCTCCGATCCAGGCTAGGATATCTCCCACATCATACTCGGCGTCAACCTGTCCCACAGCCTTAAGCAGGACGCCTGACACTGGCGAATTGACATCAACCACCGTTTTATCCGTCTCTATAGATATCAACAACTGACCCTCAGCAATGCTTTCACCTTCTGAGATGTGCCATTCGACGACCCGGCCCGTTTCCATGGTGTGGCCCATTGCGGCCAGTTTAAATTGCGTCGCCATTATTACAGTCAGATCAGCTCATAACTGCCTGCACAGCGGATACCACGCTTTCACTACTGGGGACCACATGTTTGACCAACTCAGCGCTGAAGGGCATTGGCACATGCGGGCTGCCAACCCTTGCCACGGGGGCTTTGAGATCGTGAAAACAATTCTCACCGATCATCGCTGCGATTTCGGAAACGGCACCCGCAAACACCGAGTCTTCACCACAGACTATGGCCCGTCCGGTCTTGCTTACGGAGCTACAAATCGTATCAGTATCGAGCGGCGACAACGATCTCGGGTCTACGACTTCTACATCGTGGCCGTCATCTTCAAGCGTGATGGCTGCCTCCAGAGATTTCTGCACCATCGGGCCGATAGCGATGATCGTGGCATCTTCACCTTCTCGCTTAACATCTGCCAACCCGATAGGAACCATGTGCTCACCATCCGGGACCTCACCTTTACTGGTATAGATTCGTTTGTACTCGAAGAACATCACCGGATCCGGCGAACGTATGGCCGTTTTAAACAAGCCTTTCGCATCCGCCGGTGTAGACGGCACCACCACCTGCAATCCGGGCACATGCATAAACCACGACTCCATAATCTGCGAATGCTGTGCAGCCAGCAGTCGACCGACACCGCATGGCAGACGAATCACCATCGGCACGCTGCCCTGGCCACCACTCATATAACGCATTTTTGCAGCCTGATTAACGACCTCGTCCATAGCGCACGTCACAAAATCAAGATACATCAACTCAACCACGGGCCTCATACCCGCCAGCGCAGCGCCGACAGCAACTCCAACAATACCTGCTTCCGCAATCGGCGTCTCAAATATCCGACCTGGGAAACGTTCTGCAACGCCTTCGGTCACCTTGTACGGGCCTCCGTGCGCAATCACATCTTCTCCAATGACAAATATCGAGTCATCTCGTGCCATTTCCTCATGGAGTCCCTCTCGAAGCGCTTCATTGAATGCCATGGTTTTCATCACGCCACCTCCTGAACCGGCGCTACAACGTCGGTTGTAACGTCCTCAGCGCTTGGCCAGGGGCTTTCCTCGGCAAATTGGGTCGCGGCACTCATTTCAGCCTTCGCCTCAGCCTGTATCGACTGATCCTGTTCTTCGGTCAGCCAGTCTCGATCGCGCATGAACTGGGCCAGCAGTTTTATCGGGTCCCGGTTTTCCTTCCATTCATCGACTTCTTCGGCTGAACGATACTGTTGCTCGTCGCCCAGGCTGTGGCCATAGAACCGATAAGTACGCGCTTCTAGCAGAGTGGGCCCGCCGCCCTCGCGTGCACGCTTCACGGCCTCGGCTGCGGCTTCATACACCTCTACAACATCCTGGCCATCTACCGACACGCCGGGAATTGCATAAGATGCCGCCATGTCTGCGACCGAGTCCACGACCGCTACGTTCATACGCGGTACCCACTGCTGATACCCGTTATTCTCACAAACATAGACAACCGGCAGGGTCCAGAGCGAACCCATGGTGATCGCTTCGTGAAAAGTACCCCGAGCGGCTGCCCCGTCACCAAAAAAGCACACTGACACCTGATCAGTGCCGCGGAGCTTACTGGCCAGTGCTGTACCGGTCGTGGGGCCAATACCCGCACCTACAATGCCATTCGCGCCCAGCATATTGAGTGAGAAATCTGCGACGTGCATCGAGCCGCCTTTGCCCTTGCAGGTGCCCGTTGCTTTACCCCACAACTCTGCCATCATCCGGTCTGATTTTGCGCCTTTCGCCAAGCAGTGGCCGTGACTGCGATGTGTTCCAAGAACGTAATCATCGTCCCTCAGGTTTGCACACACTCCCGTGGCGACGGCTTCCTCCCCACAATACATGTGCAAAGTACCGACAACGTTACCCAGATTTGTCTGGCGATCCGCTTCCTCTTCAAATAGGCGAATGCGCCACATGTCTGTGTATATTTTCTGGCAGATGTCTGCTGACAGATCCATGTGATTTCCCCCTTAATATTCCTTACAACAATTTTAGAACCCGGTTGAACTCTTAGGGTAAGTCTAGGGGAAAATACGCTATGATTACCAGCCTATACCCACAGAACATTCAGTCTGGATTATCCGTATCCGGCCAGTTGACTTGAAACAAGATCGAGAGGGAAGCATGCGTTTAAAGAACAAGGTTGCCATAGTGACGGGTGGTGCGTCCGGCATCGGTGCAGCAACTTGTCGGCTCTACGCTCAGGAGGGTGCTGCCGGGATCGTGGTGGCTGACATTAACGAGGAGGGGGGCCAGTCAGTTGCGAACAATATCGTTGAAGCAGGTGGAGAGGCTATTTTTATCCATCTGGATGTTAGCGTGGAGTCCCAATGGATCGATACCGTGAATGCAGCCGTCAAACGCTATGGCCGACTCGATATCACGGTCAACAATGCAGGAATGTCTGTCCCGGAATCCAGAGTAAAGGTTGAGGAAACCACCGTTGAAATCTGGGATCGCCTGCATGCTGTGAACTCAACAGGCGTATTCCTAGGCACCAAACACTCGATCCCGCCAATGCGCGAAAACGGCGGAGGGTCAATCATCAATATCTCTTCAATCTACGGCATTGTCGGCAGCACTGGTACTACCGCCTACCACTCTGCAAAAGGGAGTGTTCGGACCTTCACCAAAGCGGCCGCGATTCAATATGCGCCAGTTCTCATCCGCTGTAATTCCATACATCCCGGATTTACCGATACCGGCATGACAGCCGCGGTTCATGCCGACCCACAAGAATGGAATAAACGCGTGAGCCAGACGCCCATTGGACGCATGGGGACCGCCGAGGACATCGCCTGGGGCTGCGTGTTTCTGGCCGCGGACGAGTCAAGTTTCATAACAGGCGCAGAGCTCGTCATAGACGGCGGCATGACGGCACAATGACCAGACCAAGTCGAATTATCTTAAGTGAGTCACTATGAAACTCGATGGGAAAGTAGCTCTGGTTACCGGTGCAGCGGGCGGTATTGGTCAGGCGATCGCCCGGCGCCTCGCCCATGAGGGCGCCCATGTCGCTCTCGCTGATATTCGAACTAAACCACTCGACGGTATCACGCGGACCATAGAGTCCTACGATCGGAAAGCCCTTACAGTCGCAGTCGACGTGACCCAGTCAGACCAGGTTACTCAGATGGTCCAGGCGGTTGTTGAAGCATTTGGTCGCATAGATATTTTCTTCAATAACGCAGGCATCATTCGGGTCCAGAATTTTCTGGATGTCACCGAAGCCGAATGGGACCACGTTATCGATGTCAACCTCAAGGGCGTATTTCTGTGTGGCCAGGCTGTAGCCAAACACATGGTGGAGCGCCAGTCCGGCAAAATTATCAACACCGCATCTCTTGCGGCCCATCGCGGTCGCCCGGAGATCGCTGCCTATGCCGCCAGTAAGACGGCTGTGGTCTCACTGACACGATCCATGGCACTTGACCTCGCTGATCACGGCATTACTGTTAACGCACTGGCCCCCGGAATCGTCGACACCGATATGTGGGCATTCATTGACGATGAGATGGGAAAACTATGGGGGCGACAGAAAGGCGACTCCATGCGGCGCAGGGTAGACACCGTGCCACTCAAACGGCCTGCCCGTGCGGATGAAGTCGCGAATGTTGGAATTTTCCTGGCCTCCGACGAAGCCGACTACATTACGGGGCAGACGATGTACATCGATGGGGGTGATTCAGCCTGAACTACGGTGTTAAAGTCCTGCCAGCGATCATTGAAAAGCGGAATACGACGATCGAGTAAACGCATCGACTCTTGTTTCAGCGATTAGATCCTCCGGACCCCACAACCGTATAGCAAGACG
>JAKUQR010000033.1 GCA_022450155.1 Gammaproteobacteria bacterium
TGGATGCCAACATCAGCATTGGTACTGCCGACAATAATCATGCTGCCTAGCTTTCTCGAATAAAAGTTACGGATTCTATGCCCGGCTGGACACCCCACTATCAAGGGGGTGCGCTATTCCTCATAATCAGCGCCCAGGTGAAACAGGCAATCCCCCCGTTCGACCCGACCCGGGATTCGTTTGCAGACAACCAGACCATCGGCGCTGAAATGAACGTCTGTTGGTGTCTGCCAGGGGGTCTCTGGAAAATGAACTCTGCCTGCAAGGTCCCCTTTTTGGATCTCATCTCCGAGGTTGACAACGGGTTCAAACAATCCTACGTCGAGCGAATACGTGAAATAGTCGTAACTCGGCGCGTGCACCATTCTTGTCGGCGTCTCCGCGGGTGGGGCCATCGGTTGTTTGAGTACGCCGAGTTCATAAAGAAAGCGCACAACCCCGTTGAAGCAGTGTTCCAGGCAATCGGGTGTCACTGTACCGCTGCCACCCATTTCAGTGCCAAAGGACAGCATGTTCTGTCGAGCCGCGCCGTCATTGCTGCCCCCGCCTCCAGCATGCCGGCCCGGCAGAAAAATACTATAGGGTGCACCAAATACCTTCATCAGTTCCCTGACCCGCACCGCATCGTCATCGGTGCCGGCTGAACCGATTGCGCTGGGCAGGTAGTGTAGCGACGATCCGCCGCTGTGCAGATCAAGCCCGTAGTCCGCCATCTTCATCAGAACGGTCTCGATGTAGTAGGCAATTTGCAGGGTCGGCAGGCCGTCTGGGTCCCCGGGGTAGACCCGATTCAGGTTCAGTTCATCAATGGGCGAGGTACGAAGCCCCGCTTTGGCTGCTGGAAAGTTGGCCATGGGCAGGATGATCAGGCGACCGTTAATATCGTCCGCCTCCAGTTGGTTGACCAGTTTGGTCAGCGTGACCTGCCCTTCGTATTCATCACCGTGGGTACCGGACATCAGCAGTACGGTGGGCCCCTCACCGTTGCTAATACAGACGATCGGAATGGCCAACCAGCCGTACGCCGAGCGGTGAACTGAATGAGGCAGGCGAACATAGTCGCACTGCTTGCCAGGTGCATCGAAGTTGATGGGGGTCGAGAGTCTTGACGGTTTCTGAGACATGATCTTGTCCTTGGGTCCAGATGGATTAGGGTTGTCTTGAGCGCACCAATGCAGAAATCGGGTTTCGGGCCTGGCTGGTGTAAATGACCAACGCTACGATGACCATAGCTGCTGCACTGAGTTGGAAAACTGCATCATAGTCCAGCCAGCCCAGCAGCAGGCCAGTCAGCAGTGGTCCAAGTACTTTGCCGACATTGCGCATGGTGCCCATAAAGCCCATGCCGGTACCTAGATGCTGAGGGGGTATCCTGTCGCTAACGAGTGCGACAGTAGACGGAAAAATCAGTCCCTGGCCGCAGCCGAGCACAATTGCAATCAACAGCAGATGGATGCCGTTCGAGGCTACCGACAGGAGTGCCACAGCAGGGGCGATGAGCAAAAACCCCACCGCGATGGTCCGCAGGTAGCCTACGCGGTCACCGAGTCGCCCACCCAGAGGTCGGGTCAGCAGATGGGCGCCTTCCTGGATGCTGAAGAAGAGCCCGACCATGATCAAGTCGAATCCAGCGACATACAGTGCGTACAGCGGGAGAAATGCCCGGATACTGTAGGTGCTCAGGTAGACCAGCATCTCCAGGGGCCCGGCAAGCCACAGGGCTTTGTTGGATACGGCACTGAAGAACGCCGTCTGTGCCTGATTCCACAGCGTGGGCAATTTCGACCCATGATCCTGGCGCAAATTGGATGGATCGCCCGAAGGTTTCAGCATCAGCACCGGCAGAAAAGCAAGGCAACTGGTAAATCCAATGATGGTGAACACCGTCGCTGGATCGAGCCAGGTCAGCAGCCAGGCGGCAGCGGTGGGTGCGACCAGATAGCCGCCGCTGCGTGCCATGCCGAACCACCCCAGTCGTTCGGCTCGCCCACCCACTGCCATCTCAGCAACATAGGCCAGACTGACCGGTCCGAATACAGCGGTGGCCAGGCCGTGTATGACCCGAACCATCAGGAGCTGCTGTGGGGTTTCGACCAGCCCGTAAACAAAAGGGATCGTGCTGAACAGGGTCAACCCGATCAACAGCCAGAGTCTTCGCCCCCATCTGTCAGACAGCAACCCAAACAGCGGTTTAAGAATCAACCCGGTCATGGTCGAGACCGAGACGATGGCGCCGACCAGCAACTCACCCGCTCCGACTGAAGCGGCAAAAAGAGGCATTAGGGGTGTTTTGCCGACCTGATAGGCCGTGCGAACAATCAGGTCGGCGCCAGTAATCCGCCACAGGTCCTGTGAGACGGGTAACTGCACGTCTGTCAGGCACCGATGGTTGAAATGCCTGCGATGACGATTTTTTCGTTCAGCGCTGCAATCGATCCATCGATAAGCTTATCCAGTTTTGCAATCTGCCTGTCGACTTGAACTACAGTTTCCTTGGCCACTTCTTTTGCTTGATCGGTCGGCGCAAAGTCCGCAATGGCCACGATTGAAATGAGGTCACCCAGTGTATCGTCCAGTCCTGCCGTATGGCGCAGGATATCGCGCGGAGTTTCACGGTGTACGTTGATCAGAGCGCCTTCTATCGCTTCCAGGCGTGTAACAAGTTTGTTGGCCTGTGTAACCAGTGCCCGGCGCTTTATCGGTAGACGGCTGGACAACTCACGCAACTGGTTCTTCATCCGGCGAATCCGGTTCACACTGGATCGCAGGTCTGAGAGTTTTGCGGTTAAGCTTTGCACCAGGGTGAACTGTTCGTCGAAATCAGCTTGGGTTGTCTCCACGCGCGGGTCTTTGCATAATTCAAAAGATGCATCTTGACTCGAACCGCCGCATTCGAGTTTGACGCTGTAGTCGCCTGGCGGTGCAGTGGGACCCCCGTCTTTGCTGAAGATGTCTGACTTGGAAAGCGGTTCATAGGACCTTTCAACCAGGTCGGGGTCAAGTTTCTCCGGGGCCGGATAGCGGATATTCCAGATGAACCGGTTCATACCCTTGTGTTTGGTCAGGCGCTGGTTAGGGTCCTGCGACTCATCATCCGAGAACTGCGCAATCGTGTTTCCTTTCGCGTCCCGAATGGATAGTGCAAGCCCGTCCTCGGGCGGGTTATCCAGCCAGTAATAAATGATGGCCCCAGCAGGTGGATTTTCGCCGGCGTCCAGGTGGCGTCGTTCTGTCGTACCGTCGGCCAGCTTCACCGGATAGGTGGTTCCGGGAAGACCAAAGGCTGGTCCATAAGCCTTGCCATCACCGGTAAATATCATTCCCGCGGCCCACTGGAGTTTGAGCCGGTACGTCGGACGTGGTTTGAAAAGTACGAGGTCTCCTTTCTTTCGCTTGTTTGCCGAGATTTTCCGCAGCGGGGTGATGTCGTCGAGTATCCAGAACGAACGCCCGTGTGTGGCAGCGACCAGATCGCTGTCCTTGATCTTCAGGTCGTAGACCGGCACCACCGGGATACCACCTTGCATGCGCATCCAGTTACGACCGTCATTGAGTGTATAGAACACCCCTGTTTCGGTGCCGACAAACAGCAAGCCCGCCCGAACCGGATCGGCCCGGAGTACGCGTGTAATCTCGCCGGCCGGGAAGTCACCGACAATGGATTGCCAGCTCTTGCCACCGTCTTTAGACTGAAAAAGGTAGGGCTCATAATCGTCCAATTTGTAGCAGGTGGCGGTCAGATAGATGGTGTCGGCGTCGTCGGGTGAGATTTCAACCGTACCGACATAAGCCAGGTCCGGCATCGCTTTGGGTGTGACGTTGCGCCAGTTCTGACCCCCGTCTTTGCTGGAGTGTACGAGCCCGTCGTCTGTGCCGGCCCACAGCTCGCCGGGCCTATGGGGCGATTCGGCAAATGTCGCGAGGGACGCGTAAGCTTCCGCAGACGCACCGTCTCCGGTCAGTGGGCCACCGGAACTTCCCAATTTCTCAGGGTCGTTACGGCTGAGGTCAGGACTGATGGCCTCCCAGCTCTGACCTTCGTTGCGCGTTCTAAACAGATGGTTGCCGCCGGCATAGAGCGTTTTGGGGTCGTGCGGCGAGAAGACGATGGGAAATGTCCACGCAAACCGGTATTTCAGCTCACGCTGAGGGACACCCGTCTGTTGCTCGGGCCAGACATTGACCAGCCTGGCCTGGCGGGTCGAGTGGTCGTAGCGTTGCAGCGCACCATTGCCGCCGGGGGAGGATCCGACACAACCCACGTAAACAATATTCGGGTCTTCAGGATGGACTGTTATAAAACCACTTTCACCAGTGCCCGGGATGGTGCAGTCGGCCATGGTGATCACACCCCATTCGGCGGCGCTGGGCACACTGATAGATGTGTTGTCCTGCTGCGTGCCGTAAACCCGGTATGGAAACTGGTTGTCAATATCCATTCTGTAAATCTGCGCGGTCGGCTGGTTGTAAATGGTGGACCAGGTTTCCCCACCGTTGAAACTGACATTCGCACCACCGTCGTTCCCCTGTACCATGCGCTGGTTATTGACCGGGTCTATCCACAGGTCATGGTTGTCGCCATGTGGCGTTGTGACTTCATGAAAATCTTTTCCGCCGTTGGTCGATTTCCACATATCAAAATTTGTGACATAAACCGTGTCTGAGTGAGTGCTGTCGGCAAACACGTGTGTGTAGTACCAGGGACGGTGCAGCAGGTCCCGGTTCGGGGATATCAACTGCCAGGTGTCGCCGCCGTCATCAGATCGGTACAGTCCCGACTTCTCACACTCGACCAGCACCCAGACCCGGTTGCTTTGCGCGGGAGACACGGTAACCCCGATCTTTCCCAGCATGCCGCTGGGGAAACCGGGGTATTTGCTCACCTCGGACCAGGTGTCACCACCGTCAGTCGAGCGGAAAAGTGCGCTGTCTGGCCCGCCACTGGACAGGTGCCAGAAATTACGATGTGCCTGCCAGATCGATGCAAAGAGAATCCTGGGGTTATTCGGGTCCATCGACAGATCAATCGCACCGGCTTGATCGCTTTGGTGCAGGATTAGTTCCCAGTTTTCACCGCCGTCGGTGGATCGATACACGCCGCGTTCGGGATTCGGTCCGAAGGCATGACCCAGGGCAGCCACATAGACGGTATCAGGATCTTCGGGATGAATGCGGATTTCACCAATATGTCGAGTTTCTTCCAACCCCAGGTGCTTCCAGGTTTTGCCAGCGTCCGTAGAGCGGTATATCCCATCCCCATAAGAGACGTCGACGCGAATCGTGGTTTCACCGGTACCGGCGTAAATTACGTTGGGGTCACTTTGAGATACCGCCAGGGCGCCTATGGTTGCGGTATTCAGGTAACCATCAGATACGCACTCCCAGTAGGTGCCGCCATCTGTTGTTTTCCAGACGCCCCCGGCGCAGGCACCGAAATAGAATGTCATTGGGTCGGTGGGGTCCCCGGCTACGGCCACGACTCTTCCGCCGCGCGGTGGACCAATACAACGCCATTTCATCTTCTCGGTTACGGCATCCCGTTGTTTTTGTCTCGTCATTGGATATCTCGATTGCTGGTGAATTCAGTCGATGCATTTCGGCACCTGTTTTCCTTCGGGTCACTGTCTTATGTATCACAATCTACGCGTAACGGACCCCACGTATTATGGTGTACATCCGACTCAGGTTGACAAACCCTAACATAGAATCTCCAATAGCGCGGGTCACTGTTCGATGGTGGCTGCCCACAGAGTTGGACTGAACTGTATTACTATGGAAGTACTGAGGTTCAAAGCACAGATGAATACAAAGAGGATTCTCCGGCATGTCAGCTGACAAATCGGCCGAGGTCATATTATCCGTCGATAATATTGTCACCCAGTTCAACACTGCCGAAGGTACCGTTTATGCAGTGAACGGGGTGAGTTTTGATCTACGTGCCGGTGAACTTCTCGGTGTGGTCGGAGAGAGCGGGTGCGGCAAGAGCGTGACCATGATGTCGTTGGTCAAGCTGATACCAATGCCGCCAGCAAAGATCGTTAAAGGGTCAGCCGTGTTCGATAACAAAGACCTCATCCAGATGGACCTTGAAGAACTCCAGGGGATCCGTGGAGGGCAGATCGGGTTCATTTTTCAGGATCCGATGACATCGCTGAATCCCGTGCTCACGGTCGGCTATCAACTGACCGAAGCCCTGAGGTTACACAAGGGCATGTCTAAAAGGGCGGCCCGTGCCCGCGCTGTAGAAATCCTTGAACTGGTTGGTATCCCATTGGCAAAAAAGCGGCTCAACGATTTTCCCCACCAGTTCTCGGGCGGTATGCGTCAGCGGGTGATGATCGCGATTGCGTTGTCCTGTGAGCCCAAGGTGTTGATTGCAGATGAGCCCACGACTGCGCTGGACGTGACAATTCAGGCACAGATACTGGACCTTGTTAAGCGATTGCGTCAGGAACTGGGGATGGCAATCATCTGGGTCACCCACGACCTTGGGGTCGTTGCCAGTCTTGCTGACCGGGTAATGGTGATGTACAGTGGTTTTATCGTGGAACGTGCTGACGTTAAACAACTCTACGGCAATCCTAAACACCCCTATACCATAGCGCTGCTCCAGACCCTGCCGGAATTGGAAGGAGAACGTGCGGAAAGACTGGAGTCCATTGAGGGACAACCGCCCGATCAATTGAGGGCACCCACTTCCTGCCCGTTTGCGCCACGCTGCAGTTACGCGTTCGACCGGTGTTCCCAGGAAAATCCTTTGTTACAGAACGTATCATCGCAGCATGAGGTCGCCTGCTGGTGGGATGTCCAGGAAAACCGGCCCCGTGACTACAACTGAAATGGAAACGGACCGGTGACGGCAGCGGTTGGTACTCCAGAACCCCTGATTCGGGTCCAGAACCTTAAGAAGCACTTCCCGATTACTGCGGGTGTGTTTCGACGTCAGGTCGGTACGGTCAAAGCCGTAGACGGAATCAGTTTTGATCTGCTACCGAAGGAAACACTGGGGCTTGTCGGTGAAAGTGGTTGCGGCAAAACCACTGCAGGGCGCACTGTACTGAATCTGTATACCCCAACGGAAGGAAAAGTTTACTTTGGACAGACCGAAGTGACGGCACTTGGCGTAAATGACCTGCGTACCATGCGACAGAAGATGCAGATGATCTTTCAGGATCCACAGGACAGCCTCAATCCGAGGATGACGGTCGGCAGTATTATTTCTGAACCACTGTTGGAACATACCAAGCTGAGTGGGCTACAAAGGACGGAACGGGTAGAGGAACTGTTGCAGGCCGTCGGGCTTAATGCCAAATACATGAACCGGTATCCACATGAGTTTTCGGGTGGACAGCGACAGCGCATCGGTGTGGCACGAGCACTCGCACTGAATCCCGAGTTCATCATCTGTGATGAGCCCATCGCTGCATTGGATGTGTCTATTCAGGCTCAGGTAGTCAATCTACTGGAGGACCTGCAAGAAAAGTTCGGCTTAACGTACCTGTTTATTAGCCATGATCTTGGCATGATCCGGCATATCGCCCGGCGCGTGGCTGTGATGTATCTGGGACACATTGTCGAGATAGCCACTTCACAGAATTTGTATACGCGGCCACAGCACCCCTACACCCAGGCGCTGTTGTCGGCGGTGCCAACCCATGATCCAGTTCGTGAAGAAACACGTGAACGCATCATTCTGACCGGTGATGTCCCGAGTCCGGCAGATCCGCCGTCGGGGTGCCCGTTCAGGACTCGCTGCCCGTCTGCGGAATCGAAATGTGCTGAGGAAGTTCCGGAATTAAGGCAAATCGAGACCGGTCACCGAGTAGCCTGCCATTTGGTTGCCTGAGTCAGCGAAATTGGCAGGATCGTTTGCGAACATGCTCAAAACGGTTATAGTTTCCTTCAGCCATTTGGGTATAGCTGAAAAATAGGAGAAACAACCGGCAGGTTCGAGCTCGCACTAAGGCGTTCTAGTTGAGTTGTAGACTTTCAACCACAATAGGAGGATTTGACTATGAGTAAGTTAATCAGCGCGGTACTTGCTGCAACGCTGGCTTTTGCCGGCGCTGTGGGTGCCGCAGAACGTGGCCGCGACGGGCAGGTGAACATCCTGTTCTGGCAGGCGCCATCCAATGTGAACCCGTATCTCTCTGGCGGGACCAAGGAGATCGAGGTGTCGTCGATGGTGATCCAGCCGTTGGCCAACTACGATCCCAACGGCAATATGATTCCCACATTGGCAGCGGAGATTCCGACCGTAGCCAATGGTGGCGTGTCTTCGGACTTGAAGACGATTACCTGGAAGCTAAAACAGGGTGTGACCTGGTCCGATGGTTCAGCCTTTACGGCGGATGATGTTGTATTTACATACGAGTACTGCTCGCATCCAGATACAGGTTGCAGCACGATGAACTATCTGGCGGGTATCTCCAGTGTAGACGCTATTGATGCACACACCGTGAAAATCAGTTTTGCCGAACCAAAGCCTTTCCCGTACGGCGCCTTTGTTGGTGCCACTACACCGATTATTCAAAAGGCGCAATTTGCGGACTGCATGGGAACAAAAGCACAGGAATGTACTGAAGCGAACTTCTACCCGATTGGAACAGGTCCGTTCGTTGTCAAAGATTTCAAGCCTAACGATGTCGTCCAACTAGAAGCAAATCCCAATTATCGCGAGGCCGGAAAGCCTGCCTTTCAGAGCGTGTTGTTCAAAGGCGGTGGTGATGCGACTTCAGCTGCGCGTGCTGTTCTTGAGACCGGTGAAATGGACTACGCCTGGAACCTTCAGGTCGAGCCCGAGATCCTGGCAAAGATGGCACAGGCGGGTAAAGGCATCATCGTCACGGCATTTGGTCCATCAGTTGAGCGACTTATGGTCAACCAGACCAATAACAATGCGGCAGAGCCGAATCGTTCGGAGTATATGGACGGTAATAACCCCCATCCGTTCCTGAGCGACTACGCTGTCCGACGAGCGCTTTCATTGGCTATCGAACGGCAAATTCTGGTCGATGCGGGGTACGGTGCGGCGGGTCAGGTGACCTGTAATGTGTTGCCGGCACCCGCGATCTATGCGTCAACAGCTAACGATGAGTGTAAGACTCAGAATACCGACGAAGCTAACAAGATTCTTGATGCAGCAGGCTGGGCGAGAGGTTCCGATGGTGTGCGAGCAAAGAATGGCGTAAGAATTTCGATTCTTTATCAGACTTCTACCAACTCTGTACGCCAAGCCACTCAGGCCTTCATCAAAGAGATGTGGAAGCAGATTGGTGTCGAAACCGAACTGCGTAACATCAACGCGTCTGTATTCTTTGGTGGCGATCCGGCCAGCCCGGATACCTACGGAAAATTCCTGACTGATATTGAGATGTACACCAACAATTTCAGCGGGACAGATCCTGAAGCCTATATGAACAACTGGACCTGTGCAGAAATCTCCGGTAAACACAACAATTGGCTTGGTAATAATGTGCCTCGTTACTGCAACCCAGCTTATGATGCACTGGCCAAGGAATTGAGTACTGCTGGCGCTCTGGAAGATCGTACTCGTTTGGCGAAGGCGATGAACGACATACTCATGCAGGACTACATCATGATTCCGCTGATTCACCGCGGTGGAGTGGCAGCGCACGCCAATTCGTTAGGTGGTGTTGCAATGAATGCATGGGATACCGAGGTGTTTAATATCGCTGATTGGTATCGGAAGTAATACCCAGTTCATATTTAATTGGTTAGTTATTATCTGGGCGGTTTTCGGGCGTAAGCCCGCAAACCGCCTGCTTTATTCGGTGTCAAGGTGATTTAACTTTGGTACGGTACATCCTCAGACGCTTACTGATCGCCATACCGACGTTGTTGGTCATCAGCTTTGTTATTTTCGTAATTCTTGATCTGGCTCCCAACGATCCTACGGGCAACCTACCGATGACAGTGCCGCCCGAGACCCGGGAGAAGATCCGTCTGTCTCTGGGCCTCGGTGAAGCGATGCATGTCCGCTACTACAAGTGGCTGGTGCAGTTCTTCGTGAACGAACCCCTGAATATCCTGGAACAGAGTTTCGGGATCGTTATTGGCGACTCGGGAAATCGACTGCGGGTTCTGTCGTGGGCCACGCGCAGTCCCGTGGTTGATATGATCGTAGAGCGTGCACCACAGACTTTGTGGGTTGTTGGTCTTTCTTATGTGTTTGGAATTCTGATGGCGATCCCTATAGGTATTATTCAGGCCTACCGGCAGTATTCCTGGTTTGACCAAGTCGGCACGTTCGTCGCCATGGTTGGGTTTTCCGTGCCGACTTTTTTTACCGGCGTGGTGGCCATCTTAGTTTTCAGTGTACAGCTACAGTGGCTTCCGATGATCTACGACACTACGCTGGAGGTGAACAGCTGGGGGAACTTTATCCTTCAGTTCAAACAAATGATCATGCCGGTGATGGTGCTGGCGCTGTGGCAGGCGGCGCAGCTCAGCCGGTTCATGCGGGCCTCTATCCTGGATAACCTGAATCTGGATTACGTACGTACCGCGCGCTCGAAGGGCCGCAACGAGCGGGCCGTGCTGCTCATTCATGTGTTACGGAACAGTTTGATTCCTGTGATTACACTGATTGCACTGGGTATTCCGCACATATTTGGCGGTGCGATCATTACCGAACAGATTTTTCGTGTAAACGGGCTGGGTCAGCTGCTGATTATTGCAATCGAAGGTGCCGATATTCCCACGG
Organism: Gammaproteobacteria bacterium; assembly: GCA_022450155.1. Taxonomy (NCBI): domain Bacteria; kingdom Pseudomonadati; phylum Pseudomonadota; class Gammaproteobacteria; species Gammaproteobacteria bacterium. Next base: position 10,727 of record JAKUQR010000033.1, read on the forward strand.
TGCAGACGCTTACCTTCCTGTTTGCGTTCTTGATTGTTCTATTCAATCTGATTGCAGACGTCCTCTACGGGATTCTGGATCCACGGATTCGTTATGACTGAAGTGGTCAAACTCGGGGTCGCTGAAGACCTGCGCACAGTACATCGGTCGCTCTGGGGTGATGTCTGGCGGCAGTTTTACAAGCACAAAGGCGCTCTGGTGGGTGTTATTGTTTTCGTGCTGATCACTTTGATTGTATTTTTAGGTCCTTTTGTTTACGACGTTGATCCCAATTCGATTGATTTCAAATCACGCAATCTCACCCCAAGCCTCGACCATCCCCTCGGTACGGACAATATCGGGCACGATACTCTGGCACAGATGCTCGCGGGTGGTCAGGTCTCTCTCGCCGTTGGTTTTCTGGCGATGCTGATCGCACTCGTGCTGGGTACTTTCATTGGCGTACTCGCTGGGTTTACCAAGGTTTTGGACGGCCCGTTGATGCGATTGACAGATCTTTTCCTGGCTCTGCCCATACTGCCACTGCTACTCGTTATTATCCTGTTGTTCCGCGATACCCTACGGAACCTTTATGGTCCGGAAGCCGGTATTTTCATGCTGATCGTCTTCGTGATCGGTATAACGAGTTGGATGAATACGGCAAGAATTGTGCGTGGCGACGTGCTCGGTATCAAGGAGCGCGAGTTCGTCCTCGCAGCCCACAGCATCGGTGTGCGACGCCGCAAGATTATCTTCAGACACATACTGCCCAACGTTTTGAGCCCGATCATGGTGTCGGCAACACTCGGGATTGCCAATGCCATCATCACGGAGTCGGCACTGTCCTTTCTGGGCCTCGGATTTCCACCGGATTTCCCGACCTGGGGCAGGCTGCTCTTTGACGGCACCAACTTCATACAGATCACGCCGTCGCGGGTGATCTGGCCCGGGCTCTTTATCGCCTTGACCGTGCTGAGTGTGAATTACATCGGTGATGGGCTGCGCGACGCGCTCGACCCACGCATGCGCGGGCGTTAAAGCCTCTACCTGCCGACGCCTCGTTCGGTGGAGCGGTTTCTTACGTTAAGTTCCGTGCTCCTTCCCAAGTACGGCCGCGGCTCCGCCGCCGACCACCGCTCGCCGGGGATCTGGAAGGGCTCGTCGAAATTGCTGTGCCGTTAACGACTCAGGCCCGCATACGCTGACCCGAAGGATCCCACGCGGGTCGGGCCAGGATCTGGGCATCTTGCAGCTTGCCGACCACATGGACCGAGAGTTCGGTATCGTCACTGATGTGTCTGTCGACAAGCGCCATGGCGAGGCTCTTACCGGTGTGGTGGCCATAACCGCCGGAGGTCGTGAAGCCCACCCGCTGGTCACCCACCCAGACCGGTTCATAGCCGGAGGCGTCGGCGTTGTCGGCATCGATCTCCAGGGTTACCAGACGCTGCGGTGCACTGTCTTTCTTGCGGACCTCCAATGCTGAATCCCGGCCAATGAAATCCGCTTTTGTCCAGTCTATCCAGCGGTCCATCCCGGTCATGGCCGGGGTACGGTCCTGTGTAAATTCGGCACTCCAGATACCAAAGCTTTTTTCCAGCCGTAGCGCGTTCATGGCGTAAAAACCGAATTCGCGGATGCCCTGGTCACGACCGGCTTCAAGCAGCATCTCCCGCAGCGCGATGTGTTCAAGGGCGCCGCAGTTGATCTCGTAGCCGAGCTCTCCGCACACTGACAGGCGAACAACTTTGCTGCGGATAAGGCCGATATCCAGTTCCCGGCAGCCCATGAAGCCGAACGCCTCGTGACTGACATCCTGGTGGGTGAGGCTCGTCAGGACATCGCGCGACCGGGGCCCGGCCAGGCCAAAACCTACCGTGGCATCCGAGATGTCGCGTACAGTCACGCCATCTTCTAGGTGATCCTGGAACCAGCGCATGTGCCAACTGCGAAGGTAATACGAACCCATGATCCACCAGTTGCCGTCGCCCCAGTTGATGATGGTCAGATCGCCTTTGAGCCGGCCGCTGGGCGCCAGCATCGGCGCCAGTCGTGCGCGACCGGCTGAGGGCAACCGTGATGCCATCATACGATCGAGCCAGGTTGCGGCGTTCACTCCGCTGACTTCGTAGCGGGAGAAGCCACTGATATCGAGCAGGCCCACGCCTTCTCTGACTGTGGCGCATTCTTCGGCCACGATCGGGAACGCGTTTGAGCGCTTCAGTGTGGGTGTTTCGGTAAACCCCGTTGGGGCAAACACCAGCGGAACTTCAAGACCCCAGCTGCAGCCCCACTGGGCCCCGGTAGCGGTCATGGCATCATAAGCCGGTGCTTTGCGTAGCGGACGACCTGCCGGCAGCTGCTCATTGGGGTAGGTCATGACAAAGCGGCGGGAGTAGAACTGGCCCGTGGTCTGCCGGATGTACTCACGGTTCGATGTGAAATCGCCGTAACGCGCGATGTCCAACGGCCAGGCATCGGCTTCTGTTTCGCCATGGATCATCCACTCCGCCAGTGTTTTGCCGACACCGCCGCCCTGGAGGAAACCCGCCATCACGCCGCAGGCCAGCCAGTAATTGGGCAGGCCGGACACCGGGCCCACCAGCGGATTGCCGTCGGGTGAGAAGGTAAAAGCCCCATTGACCCAGTTTTTGACGCCGACATCGTTCAGCACCGGGTAGCGGTTGAATGCCATTTCCAGCTCGTCGGCAATGCGGTCGGTGTTCTCCTGGATCAGTTCGATACCGTAGTCCCAGGGGGCGCCATCGATGTTCCAGTGCTGGTGGTTGATCTCGTAAATACCCACCAGAATGCCGTTCTGGTCCTGGCGCATGTAGGTGAATCCTTCCAGGTCAACGGTCATGGGCAGTTCAAAATCCATCGCCTCGACTTCGGGAATGGTGTCGGTCACCAGGTAATGGTGTTCCAGCGGCGACAGCGGCAGATCGAGTCCCACCATGCGGCCCACCTGTTTGGCCCACAGTCCGCCGGCATTGACCACGTGTTCGGCATGTACCGGACCCTGTTCTGTAATCACGTCCCAGCTGCCGTCTGGCCGTTGTGTGAGGGTCTCCACTTTGTTGTGTTCGATCACCTCGGCGCCGCGCTGTCGCGCTGCTTTTGCATAGGCTAGGACCGTACCGGTGGTGTCGATGTATCCTTCGCGGTCGGCCCACAGTCCGCCGAGCACACCGCTGGTATCCATAATCGGACATTTGGCACGGACTTCGTCTGCTGTCATCAGGTAGCAATCTTCGATGCCAACGGTCTGATAAGTCCGGTAAGCCGATTGCAGCCATTCCCACCGATCCGGCGTAGACGCAACGCTAATTCCGCCTGTCATGTGCAGACCAATCGATTGGCCCGACTCCTGTTCAATCTCAGCGAGCAGGTTAATGGTGTAGGCCTGTAAAGCTGACATATTGGGGTCTGCATTTAATGCGTGTATACCGCCGGCGGCGTGCCACGAAGAACCCGCGGTCAGTACCGAACGTTCGATTAGGCACACATCTGTCCAGCCGAGTTTTGCCAGGTGATACAGCACCGAAGCGCCGACCACTCCGCCGCCGATCACAACAACCTGATATTCTGACTTCATGGATTGCTGTCCTTTAGAGCTCGTACGATTTACCAGGCCAGTTGTTCCACCAGGCCTTAAACAACTCCAGCTGGGTGCTGGCTAGATCCTTTTGACTGGTACTGAGTTCATCGTCGGGATTGAAATGAAGCGCGTAACCGCTTTCCCCAGCCAGGGTCAACAAGTATTTGTAAAAGAGTACAAGGTCGGGCCCCTCATCGAACGTTGACAGGACCATCAGTGCATCGTCGAATTCTTTCGCGAGTCTGCGTGCCTGCGCGTCACCCTTGGCTGCAGCTCTGCACAGTGCGATCAGGTGTAGAACTTCGTGCGGCAGTACATTACCGATGCCGGTAATTGTGCCGCAGGCGCCGCAGTTGACATAACCATGAACCACCTGGGTGTCGACGCCAACGAGCAGCTTCAGGTCGGGGTCCGCGCCGGTGATGTGTTCGGCGGCATAATCCAAAGCGGCCGCACCTCCGAATTCCTTGAAGCCGATCAGATTCGGGTGGGTACTTCGTAGGTGAAAAAACAAGTCCGCCTTGGTTTCGAAACCGTAGTAGGGACTGTTGTAGATGACTGCCGGCAAATTTGGCGCCGCAGACAGAATCGCTGAAAAATGCGCCTGCTGGGCGGCAGGTGCCGTACCGCGGGAGAGCACACGCGGTATCAGCATCAGGCCACCTGCGCCCACTGCTTGGGCGTGGGCCGCATGGGCGACCGCGTTGCGCGTGTTCTGTGCGCCGGTTCCGACAACCACCGGTATGCCGGCATCACAGAGGTGCTGTACACCCGATTGGCGTTGTTCATCTGTTAGCAGTGGCCAGTCTCCCATGGAACCGCAATAGACCACGCTGACCATGCCGGCATTGATTAGTGTGTCAGCGCGCTCCACCAGTCCCGCAAACACCGGATTCCGGTCACGGTCACACGGGGTCATCAGCGCCGGAATTGCACCTTCAAATACACTGCTGTCCATGATCTGTAGTTTCTCTGTACCACTGGGTGTTGGATTTATGTCGTGAAAACCGGTTCACCGAGTTGAGTCATATCGGCAGTCACACCCAGACCTGGGCCATCGTTCGCACACATATACCCGTCTTTAACGCTCGGTGCGCCGTCCGCGATGCTGACGGTTGAGTAGTCGTGAAACGCAGACGATTGAAACTGAAATTCGGCCGGGGTGGAGTGTGCCAGATGCGCAATCGCAGCGGTCGCGATCTCACCGCCCCAGCTGTCTTCGACGTTCATCGGCAGGCCGAGCGATACACACAGGTCCCGAATCTGTCGGGCCCGCGTGAGTCCGCCCATGCGGTTGATCTTGAGGTTAATCAGATCCATGGCATTGTCGTGATGCGCTCGGAGCAGGGCCGCCAGGCTGTCAATGCATTCGTCGAGCACAAAAGGTAGATCGGTATGTCGGCGTACCGTCAGACATTCTTCGTAGGTGAGACACGGCTGCTCAAAGTACAAAAGGAGTCCGTGTTCCCGCGGCAGGTCTTTGATGGCGTCGGCGACGATCAGTGCCTGGTGTTGCTTCCAGCCGGTGTTGGCATCGGCATTCAGTACTTCCCCGGGCTCCATGCAGGCGGCAATTTTACGAATACGACTGATATCGGTCAGCGGGTTTTCGCCGACCTTGACCTGAAAGTTACGGTAGCCCTGTGCGCGGTATTCCGGAATGCGGGCGGCCATGGCATCCGGGTCAGTGCGCGTCACGACCTTGTAGAGTTTGACTTTATCCTGCTGTTTGCCGCCGAGCAGGGTGTACACGGGGAGGTCGGTCTTTTTACCGAGAATATCCCAGCAGGCCATGTCGATCGCTGATTTAACGTAGGGGTGACCCTTGAGTAAGGTGTCCAGTGTGTCGTTCACACAGTCCAGCTGTGTCGGGTCCAGTCCGATCAGGGCCGGTGCCACCTTGGCGATGCCGCTGCGAACCCCTTCGGCGTAGGCTGGTAGATAAGTCGGACCAAGGGGGCAGCTCTCTCCCGCACCGCAGATGCCTTCGTCGGTCTCGATGATGACCACGGTGGTATCGAATGCGGTGTGTGACTGGGTCGACCAGCTGTAAAACCCTTCCTTCATCGGCAGATCTGCACGAAAGACTGAGATTCGGGTAATTTTCATGCGTTCAACGTTATGTCGTGGACTGCTGTTGTAAGTTTCTGTCCCAGGTCAACCGGCCACGGACTGTCGGAGTCTATCTTTAATCTCCGATCGCTGTCAGGCGCAGGGACAAGGCGCTGTCAGCGCGTGTGTTCAGGCTTCGTGGCTAGACGCAATGCACTTTTGCGGGGTACTGAATTGCCCAGTAGAAAGCACCTGCACTATGATTCGATTAATATCGGCGTATCAACCCTGTATCCAGCCACGACAGTCCAATGGGTTCAACACCACGTGGGGAATGACTGATGAACTATGCGAAGGTGCGAGATATCACTGCCGATGAAATTCCGGTCATTGATGTGTCCGGTCTTAAAGGTAGTCGCTGATGCGGGCCTGGATCGAGATGGTGCCGCCCGATGTGGCGGACGGCGAACTGTCAAAACTCTATGAAAAAGCCCGCACACCGGCCGGAACGGTGGACAATGTCATGCAAGCCCATTCCCTGCGGCCCCATACCCTGGCCGGTCACGTCGCCCTGTACCGCGCCGTGCTTCACCATCCCGACAACACCTTGCCGGACTGGTTCCTGGAGGCGGTCGGCAGCTATACCAGTATTCTTAACGGCTGCGACTACAGCCTGACCCACCACTGGCACAATGCAAGGGCGCTGCTGGGCGGCGGTGAGACCGGTGATGCAGCACTGGCGGCACTCAACAGCCGGCAGCCAGAACAGGCATTCGAGGGAAAGTATCTTGCACTGCTTCAGTATGTTGAAAAGCTGACCCTGTCACCGGCGGCCATTACCCGGGATGATGTCGACGGGCTCAGAGCCAGCGGCGCAAGCGATGGCGAGATCCTGGAAACAAACCAGGTCTGCGGGTACTTTAACTACGTCAACCGGCACCTCAATGGACTGGGTGTCAGTACAGAAGGTGACAAGATCGGTTATTACGACGAGTCTGGGTCGTAACTATGAATCCCCTACTGGGTACGGGCTAGCAGTGCTTAAGTCCCGCGACCGCCAGCCATGTCACCGGTAACACTGCTCGTCATGCTGTGTATTGCACAAGTGCTTGCGATGACAAGCTTTGCTAACTTTGCCGCGTTGCTGCCCGATTTTGTGGTGCTGTGGGATCTGTCCAACACCGAGGCGGGGTGGATTGGTGGTATTTATTACGCGGGCTACGTCACGGCTGTTCCGCTGCTGGTGGGGATGACTGATTCAGTCGATTCCAAGCGAATTTATCTTTTTAGTATCGGCATCGGTGTCATAGCCTCTCTGGGCTATGCCGTTCTGGCCGAAGGTTTCTGGTCAGCGATGGTGTTTCGGTTTTTCTCCGGGGTCGCGCTGGCCGGCACCTACATGCCCGGCCTGCAGATCCTGAACGACCGCCTTTCCGCGGACGATCGCCAGCGCACACTGCCGTGGTATCTGAGTGCATTCAGCCTCGGTACCGCTGCGTCGTTCTATATGACTGGTTGGTTCGGTGCGCGTTTTGAATGGCCGCTGGTGTTTCTGCTGGCCGGTATCGCCCAGTTGGCTTGTCTGATTCTGGTTCTGACCACCGTGGCCCCCAGAAAACCGAACGTGCTCAAGACCGATGACCGCCACCCGCTGGACTTCCGGCCAGTGTTCACTAACCGGGCTGCAGTGGCCTATATCTGGGGTTATACCGGGCACACTTATGAGTTGTTTGCTTACCGTGCGTGGATCGTCGCGTTTTTGGCGTTTGCCGCGGCGGTATCCGGTACTGTGGTTGGGTCTGAGGCCATCGCTACCTATGCCGCGGTGTTCAGTCTGGTGGGTATGCCGGCGAGTGTTTTCGGAGCGTATCTGGCAATGCACGGTGATCGCAGACGGACGGTATCGGTGGTGATGGGGGTGTCCGTCATCATGGGCTGCAGCCTGGGTTTTCTGGGGGCGGCGCCGTTTATGCTGGTCGTGCTGATTGCCGGGCTCTATTCCGGTTTTATCATGGGCGATTCGGCAGCACTGACGGGCGGTACGGTGGCAGCGGCCCGTGACGGTGAACGCGGTGCCACCCTGGCGATGCACTCGGTATGGGGATTTTCCGGTGGCTTCCTCGGCCCCCTGATGGTCGGACTGGTGCTGGATCTGGCTGGGGGCCGGCATTCGACGGTGGGCTGGGGTCTGGCCTTTGTCACTATGGCCGCGGGATCTTTGCTTGCACTGGCAGGTCTGCGCGGGTTGCTGGCCAGGGCAGCCCGGAGCGCAGGATGAGCCTGCGGTACAGCAGTCCTGAAGCAACAGGTTCGGCTACGGCGGGAGGTTGTGTTTGAATCATCTTGATATTGCCGTGATCGGTGGTGGCCTGTTGGGTTCGGCATTTGCCTATGGCTTGAGCACAGATGGAGGTCGAGTCGGGCTGATCGATGAAGGTGACCATGCCATTCGCACCGCACGCGGCAACTTCGGTCTGGTCTGGGTGCAGGGTAAGGGTCTGGGCATGCCGGACTATGCCCGCTGGAGTCTGCGCTCTGCCTATGCCTGGACACCGTTCAGCGAGGAGCTGCAAGCTCAAACGGGTACGTTGGTCGAATATCACCGTCCCGGCGGCTTTTACGTTTCGATTGACGACACCGAGTTTGCCGACAATGTGGCGCGGTTAAAACAGTTGCGGGACGAGGCTGGAGATGAAGGTTACGACTATGAAGTTGTCGAACGGGCAGCTCTGTGTGAACAGCTCCCGGGAATCGGTCCGGATGTTCCAGGAGCGACCTACTGCCCGCATGACGGTCATGCCAATCCACTGAAGCTGTTGCGCGCGCTGCAGGAAGCGTTTCGGTTAAATGGCGGCACTTACACACCAAGCTCAAGGGTCACTACGATCCGGCCGGTGAACGGTGGTGGGTTTGAGATCTTGTGTGAGGGGGGTCGCGAGTTCGGCTGTGAAAAACTGGTGATTGCGGCGGGTCACGGTTCAGCCGAGCTCGGCAAGAGTCTGGGTATGGAGATTCCCATCTTTCCAGTGCAGGGTCAGGTCGTGGTGACCGAGCGCGCGCAAATGACCATGACCTATCCGACCAATTACGTTCGCCAGACTGACGATGGGAATTATCTGCTGGGCCCATCGGCGAGAGACGTCGGCTTCAATGATGAAACCGAAACCACCACGCTTCGCGACATCACCCGCCGCTGCACCACGGCATTTCCACACCTTAGGCGATTGCGTATACAGCGCACCTGGGCAGCGCTGCGGATCATGACGCCGGATGGCTTTCCGGTGTACCTGCAGTCTGAGGCCTACCCAGAGGCATTTTCTTTCTCGTGCCACAGCGGTGTGACGCTGGCGGCGGTGCACGCCACGGACGTGTCGCGCTGGGTGCTCGATGGCCACATTCCATCACAGTACCGCTGTTTTCATCCCGAGCGATTCGATGTACCGGCGTAGAGACCCAATCAGTGACTCAATCATAATCTGGTTCTGTGATCGGAGAATCGAGGCTGCAGCGGACGACTCGGTTGCGGCTGCACTGTTGGCTGCCAGCATTTCGTGCTTCGGACGAACAGCAGTCAGTGGAGCGCCACGGGCCCCGTTCTGCATGATCGGCAATTGTTTTGACTGCCTGGTCGAGATCGACGGTGAGACCAATCTGCAGGCGTGCCTGGTGACGGTGCGTGAGGGCATGCGAATCCGCCCCCACCCAGGCAATGGATTCGGTGACAACGGGGAAAAGGGTGAAGCATGACCCAAGACACCTGTACTGACGTCGTGGTGGTTGGCGCTGGACCGGCGGGCATGACTACCGCCAGCTGCTTGGCAGAAAGCGGTGTCCGGGCGCTGCTGCTGGACGAGCATACGGCACCCGGCGGCCAGGTGTACCGCAGTGTTGAAAAAGTCACTGACAAGAGGCCTGCAGACCTGAATGTTCTGGGTAGTCATTACCGCAGCGGGTCGAAAGCGGTTGAGCGTCTGCACAGCAGCGGCGCCCAGTACTGGCCTGGCACGAGTGTCTGGGAGATCTCTGCCGCTGAAGAACCGGCGCTTGCGGTCGGTGTCGTACGCGATGGACGGGCCCGAATGATCCAGGCTGGTCACATTGTTCTTGCGACCGGTGCCATGGAGCGTCCAACACCGTTTCCGGGCTGGACATTGCCCGGCGTGATGACTGTGGGTGCAGCCCAGACGCTGCTTAAATCCTCAGGTCTGGTGCCGGAGGGGCGCATTGCGGTTGCCGGCAGTGGACCACTGCTTTATCTGTACATCAGCCAGCTGATTAAAGCGGGGAAAAAACCGCAGGTCATCCTTGATACGCGGCCGCGGGCATCGTTGCAGACCAAACTGTCGGTGCTGGCTGCGTTGACCGTCGATCCCGCGTCGATGTTCCGGGGGCTGGGGTGGATGCGCGAGGTGCGCCGCGAAATACGGGTTCGTGAAAGGGTCCATCGACTGCGTGCCAGCGGCGTCGAAAAACTCTCCAGCATCAGTTATGAGTCTTGTGATCGGCAGTTCACTGATGAAGTTGATCTGCTGCTGGTGCACGATGGTGTCATTCCCAACACCTGGCTCGCCATGTCGGCCGGTTGCCGGCATCATTGGAATGTACAGCAGCGCTGCTGGGTGCCGGACATTACCGGCGCAGGGCAGACGAGCCGCCAGTCCGTGTCAGTCGTGGGCGATGCGGCCGGTATCATTGGGGCCGATGCGTCTGTTCTGCATGGCGAAGCGGTGGCCTGCGAGGTGGCTGCATGCCTTGAAGGTAAGCAACCGGGTGTTGTCGGAAACGCAGCCCACCCATTGCTGGCTTGGCAACACCGCACGCTGCGGCGCTGTCTTGATCAGTTTTATCCACCGGCGCAGGAATTTGAGCTGCCGCCGGATGACGAGACCGTAGTCTGTCGCTGTGAGGAAGTGACTGCCGGGGAGATCAGGCGGGTGGCCGCATTGGGCTGTGTCGGCCCAAACCAGGGCAAGGCGTTTACCCGCTGTGGCATGGGGCCCTGTATGGGGCGTAAGTGCGGTGTGACGGTCAGCCGGCTGATTGCCGAGCACCATGGCCTTTCCATGCATGAGGTCGGGCACTACCGGATCCGGCCGCCGGTCAAGCCGATCAACGTGGGCCAGCTTGCTGATCTTGAGACAGATGCTGACGCGCACACGGACTGATGCGGTAGCGGTCTAGGCCTTCATCTCCAGGCGCCGGCGGTGCAGCGCCGGTTCGGTATACCCGTTGCACGCCTCGTGTCCACCGAAGATCAGGTCCTGCGCCGCCTTGAACGCATGGCCGTTGAACTCCGGCGCCATGTCGATGTAGAGCGGATCACCGGCGTTCTGACGATCGACCACCGCGGCCATCCGCGCCAGTGCTGCGTTGACCTGGTCTTCGGTCACGACGCCGTGGTGCAGCCAGTTGGCAATGTGCTGGCTCGAGATTCGCAGCGTCGCCCGGTCTTCCATCAGTCCGATGTTGTTGATGTCGGGTACTTTAGAGCAGCCCACGCCCTGGTCTATCCAGCGCACCACGTAGCCGAGAATGCCCTGGCAGTTGTTGTCGAGTTCCGCCTGTAGTTCCTCATCCGACCAGCGGGTGTCCGGCGCCAGCGGCAGGGTCAGAATATCGTCCAGGTTGGCCCGTGCCCGGGACCGAAGTACCGCCTGCTGTGCCTGTACGTCGACCTGGTGGTAGTGCATGGCGTGCAGCGTTGCGGCTGTCGGTGACGGCACCCAGGCCGTGGTCGCACCAGCCTTCGGGTGGGAGATTTTGGCGTCCATCATGGCTGCCATTTCGTCCGGCATCGCCCACATGCCTTTGCCGATCTGTGCATGACCCGGCAGGCCGCAGGCCAGCCCGATGTCCACATTCCAGTCTTCGTAAGCCGTTATCCAAGGTTGGGCTTTCATCTGGGCCTTGCGGATCATGGGCCCGGCCTCCATGGCGGTGTGTATTTCATCACCAGTTCTGTCAAGAAAACCGGTATTGATAAAGATCACCCGGTCGGCAGCCGGACGGATACATTCCTTGAGGTTGACTGTGGTGCGGCGTTCCTCGTCCATGATCCCGATCTTGATGACGCACGCCGCCAGTCCGAGGGCTTTTTCGACCCGGCCAAACAGCTTGACGGCAAAGGCGACTTCTTCCGGGCCGTGCATCTTCGGCTTGACGATATAGATCGATCCCGTCCGGGAATTTCGAACCGGGCCGCTGCCGTTCAAGTCGTGCAAGGCGATCAGGCTGGTGATCACGGCATCCATGATGCCTTCAAAGACCTCGTCACCCTGTCGGTCGAGAATGGCCGGATTGGTCATCAGGTGGCCGACGTTTCGAACCAGCATCAGCGAGCGGCCGGGCAGGGTCAGGCTCCCGCCGCCGGGAGTACTGTATTGACGATCGGGATTGAGTGACCGGTCGACGGTGCCACCGCTCTTGTCGAACCGGGCCGCGAGATCACCTTTCATCAGCCCCAGCCAGTTTCGGTAGACACCGATTTTCTCTTCAGCGTCCACGGCCGCCACCGAATCCTCCAGGTCCTGGATGGTGGTGATGGCAGATTCCAGGACCACATCACAGACGCCGGCCACACTTTCGCGGCCGACCGGATCATCGCGGTCGATCCGGATCTCGATATGCAGGTTGTGGTGTTTTAGCACGATGCAGCCGGGTTGCGCCGGATCACCGTTGAACCCCACAAGTTGTTCCGGTTGGGCCAGGCCACACGGGGAATCCGTGTTGTGTGTGGCTGAGAGGGCACCATCGATGATTGCATAGCCCGTGACATCGGCATGAGAGACCCCGTCAAGCGGTACGGCCTGGTCGAGAAAACCGTTGCTGTAGTCGACCACCCGCTGGCCGCGAACAGGGTTGTAGGCAGTGCCTATTTCAGTGCCATCGGTTCCGGGCAGCACGTCCGTACCATACAGTGCGTCATACAGAGAGCACCATCTCGCGTTCGCAGCGTTGAGTGCGTAGCGGGCATTGTTGACCGGGACCACCAGTTGCGGCCCGGCAATGGTGGTGATTTCGTCGTCCACCCCGGCCGTGGTTACGCTGAAGTCGGGACCTTCTTCGACCAGATAGCCGATCTGGCTCAGAAAGTCGCGATAGGCTGGTGGGTCGTGCGCGTCGCCCGGGTGTGATCTGTGCCACTCGTCGATCTGCGCCTGTAAGGTATCTCGTTTGTCCAGCAGCGCCCGGTTTTCAGCCGTCAGATCATCGACAATGGCGCCGAATTCAGCCCAGAAACTATCCGCATCCACACCGGTCCCCGGGAGGGCGCTGTGGGTGATGAAGTCGTACAGGTCACTGTCGACCTGGAGGCCATGGCTATTGATACGCTGTGTCACAGGTCATCCTTTTCGGTTGTTCGTACGGTTGTCGGAAGTCATCAACCCACCGTACTTGGGTTAGTCACGTTCACCG